>DATNRC010000573.1:0-14889 GCA_036703705.1 Candidatus Obscuribacterales bacterium | reverse complement strand
CCGCCTCAACCTGGCTTGCGATCCGCGATCGCTGCGAGCACATCCTAACGCCACCACCTGATGCTCGAACCAGAAGTCATAACCGAGCGGGTTCGCTGTGGTTAACCCAAGCCGAACAGCCTCTGATTATATCAATGGCTGATCTCCGACTTTGGCGATTCTCAGCCCTTATTGCAGGTCGTCAATGTAACTAAGAGTTAAATTTCGCTTAGTGGTGCTCGAGCGTCAAACCAATGTAGATAGACGTCAATAGCGAGAAAACGAAAGCCTGAATGACGCCGATGAAAAGCTCGAAAGCCATGACGCCCGTGGGCAGAAGGACAGGCACCATGAGGATTGCCGCAGCACGCATCAGCTCGTCTGCCGTGATAACCATCATAAGACGCAGAGCCAGCGTTGCCGGTCTGATCACGAGATCCATCCACTCAATAGGATTGAGATAGAGCTTCAGATACTTCGCTCCGTGCGCCCAGAATCCGGAGCCCACATAGACAATCAACGACACTGTTGCCAAGCCCATCGTCACGTTGAAGTCGGTGGTGGGAGAGGCCACTTCAAATGGCTCACCATGTATGTGCGGCCAGTGCCAGCCCATACTTTCGAACCAGCCTTCAAAGGCTTGCCATGGGCCGACCCCAATAAAATTCGCCGTTAATACAAACATAAAGATTCCCGCAATAAGCGGCAAAAAGAGTTTGTAGTGACGACCCATCAAACCCTTAATTAGATCCTCGACAAATTGATAGACCATCTCGAGGACTTGCTGTGCTTTGCTGCCGGCGCTCGTTGCAGTGAGAGTAGGCACAATCAGCGCTGCCGAAGCCAGAATGAATCCCATGCATATCCAGGTCAAAGCCAGCGTGTCTATGTGAATGCTGCCGTAGGTTCCAAGCGCGGGTATGCCGAGGAATGGCTCGTTTACCCAGGGTTCGTTTACGACTTCACTTAAAGGCAGGTTCTTTCCCAGCATTGTCTTGACCAGTGTATTGAAATATGTCCTTTCGCAATCAGCGCGAAATGCCCGACCCGGACATCTCAAGCGACGCGAAGCGCTCGACTGCGCACAAATGTTGAATGATATCAGATGCTTTCCGCCGCAAAGGCGAAAAGGAGTCGCCTCTTAAGCATCGTTCCATCAATCTTTAGAATCTGATTCGTTTTCTTGAGAATTGGACGAACCATTATGTGCAGTCGAAGCGCCCTTCTGCCTGGCAGACGCTGTGCCTGCCTTATCGTCCAATTGAGTTGCCTTAACCACCATTCGCCAGAGCCCCAGCCCACCACCAAGCATCGACAAGCCCAGCGACCACCAGGGTGAAGTTCCCAGCTTTTGATCAATAAATCCGCCCAGCCAGACGCCAATCAAGACCATGACCGCCGCACCCAATACCGCGTCAGCTACTGTAAAGAGCCCGGAGCGGAGCGAAGATTGCTCGTTTTGCCCTTGCGGTCCCTTGTCATCCATAATGTTTCTTCTTTCTCTCAGGTTTGCTGTAGCTGGTCTTTACGCTCGTCTCTTCTGGACGATCTCAGTTTTTCTGCGACCTCAATTTGATTGTCTCACCGATTTCAGCCGGCAAATGGATTTGGATACGGTTGCCTGTGGCAGCCGTGAGCTTCCGGTTGCGGCGCTCAAGCGATATCTCTTGAGCGTCAGAATCGCACCCGTCGCACTTCCGCGACCAGGGCGCTTAAGCGATATCTCTTGAGCGCCAGAATCGGACCCGTCGCACTTCCGCGACCTGGGCGCTTGATTATGTGATTTCCCTGTCCTCAAGGGGGTACATAACGCTTGTAACGCGCGGGTCTTATGCTCTCCAAAGCCGTCAATCTGGCAGGAACACCGACGAGGTCGTAATACAGCCAAAATGTGGCATAAGATTAAGTGTGACTTTGCTACACTACATTTAATCGAGTAAGAGAGTATTTCCTGGCGCCGTTGAAAAGCGCCTACATTGAGAAGCAAAGAAGCAGCCAGGCCCTCTCGCGGATGGAAAAGGGCACAGCAAGCAAGAAGGAGTTATCAGCACATGTTGGACAGGCTCGTTAATCTGTTTAAGGCAATGTTCAACGCCTTACTGGGTCGGATGGAAGACCCCCAGATAATGCTCGAGCAGACTTATCAAGATCTTCAATCCAATTTGATCCAGGTCAGGCAAGCTGTGGCCCAGGCTATCGCTACCGAAAAGCAGCTCGAGCAGCAGTTACAGAAAAACAAGGACCAGGCTGAGACCTGGCAGAATCGAGCGGCAATGGCGGTCCAACAAAACAACGACGAGCTTGCTCGCCAGGCACTGCAGCGCAAACAACAATATGTGCAGGCTGCGCAAGATCTGGAAGCGCAGCTCAAAGTACAGAAGGAAACTACAGCCACGCTGCGCCAGCGGCTCACAGACCTGGAAGCTGAGGTGCAGAAAGCCTACACCAAGAAGCAAGTGCTCATTGCCCGCGACAAAGCCGCACAAGCAACTTCGAAGGCCAATGAGATTTTGTCCAAGACGACGGCTTCCGGCGCTATGTCCGTCATTGAGAAGATGGAAACCAAAGTGGCCGAGCGCGAAGCACGTGCGGCAGCCCTGGCTGAGCTTGGCGGAGACCAGCTCGACAAGCAATTCAAGAACTTTGAAGGCAAGACTGACATCGAAATGGAGCTCCTCGCCCTCAAGGGGAGCCTGGGCAAAGGCGAGCAGCCAAAGCTTGTCGTCAAAGAGCCGGCGCTCATCGAGATCAATAAGAACGAAGGCGAAGGCGCCGTCGACGCGGAAGTGAAGGAAGTGAATTCTTCAGAGTCCTAGAAGCCGCCCGCATCCATCGATCGTTTAAGTTAAGTCGGCAGCGTCTCCCGATCTGCCAGTTCGCTTCTTGCCTTTTCGTAGTATTCCCGGAACCGTCCGTCGAGAATGGCTTGTCTTGCCGTTTTTGCTTCCCTGATTAGGAAATTGATGTTGTGGATGGAAAGCAGGCTGGCTCCCGCCATTTCTTTCAAGCGCACCAAGTGATGGAGATATGCCTTCGTGTGATGGCGACAACAATAGCACTGGCAATCGCTGTCGATCGGCGTGAAGTCATTGGTGAAGCGCGCGGTGCGCAGCGATATCCTGCCCTGCCTGGAAAATGCTGAGCCATGTCGCGCCAAACGGGTGGGGGAGACGCAGTCGAACATATCCACACCACATCTGATGGCATAAGCAATGTCCCATGGCGTGCCTACGCCCATCAGATATCGCGGTTTAGCCTCCGGCATCAGCGGTGCCGTAAACAGGACAATGCGTTCGATCGCCTCTCGATCTTCTCCCACCGCCACTCCGCCAATCGCGTACCCCGGCAGGTCGAAGGACGTCACGACTCGCGCCGACTGCTCTCGCAGATCTTCGAACATACTTCCTTGCACGATGCCAAACAGTCCTTGAGCATCCTGGCGCCTGTGATTTTCCACGCATGTCTCGAGCCATCTGTGCGTTCTGAGCATGGCTGCTTCAGCCTCTTCATGCGTGCAGGGATTTTTCACGCAGTCGTCAAAGGCCATGATGATATCCGCGCCGAGGGCGTTTTGAATCTCCATAGAGCGGGCGGGTCCTATGAAGTGCTCTTTGCCGTCGCGGTGGTCTTTGAAGAAAACCCCATCATCGACAATTCGTCTCAAACTATCGAGACTGAAAACTTGAAAGCCGCCGGAGTCAGTGAGGATGGGCAGCCTCCAGGACATGAAATTATGCAATCCGCCGGCATTGCCTATGAGCTGGTGCCCCGGTCGAAGGTACAGATGATAAGAATTGGCAAGAATAATCTCGGCACCACAAGCCAGAACTTGATCGAACGTCAGGGCCTTTAAGGTGGCATTGGTGCCGACGGGCATGAAAACAGGCGTCTCGATCACTCCATGCGGAGTGGAGAGCAAACCGGCTCGCGCCCCCGACCACGGGCACGTTGCCTGAACCTCGAAAAGAATGGAACCGCCGTCAACCATATTGTCTGCGCCAAAACAGTGATCATTGTAGACCACGTGAGTGATCAAGCGTTAATCCGTTACAGCGTGCGTCCGGTGTTCGGCTCGGCTATGCTTGCAGATATGCAAAAAAAGAAGAGCACTTTTTTGGCATCGATAGTCAGCGCGACAGTGATCGCGTTTCTTCCTTCGACTCGAGCAGAAGCGGCGCCAAAAGCAGCGGCGAGCTTGAAAGATGCTGTTACAGGCAGCGAGGTAATTCGCGTCCGCATGCTCAGCGACCGCCGAATCTCGGCCGCGGACGAGAAGTTCGGTGACGAAAACGCGATCCATATATATCTGTCCTTGCGTGATGAATCGAGCCCCTACGTTGTCAGTTTGGGTTGGTTCGTGCTCATCAAAGGGAAGTCAGGGGAAGCGAAGCTTCTTGATGAGTTCGGTGAGAAAATTTCGCTCCCTTTCCTTAAGCCGGAGCGACCACAGTTCAACAAAGCCGATCTGATGGCCATCAACGGCTTTGATTCCGTCTCCAAAGGCAAATTGAAAGCAGGACTGGCTGCCTTCGAAAACGCCCTCAAGCTCGCCCCCGAAAGCCCTCGTTTGCACAACAACCGAGGAGCCCTCCTGGCAGTGGCAGAGCGAAATGTTGAGGCACAGAAAGAGTTTTCCGCCGCACTCAAGCTCAAACCTGATTATGCTGCCGCTCTCGCCAACATGGCCTGGCTTTCGCTGGCCATAAATCAGCCCGAGATTGCCGAACAAGACGCAAGAAGAGCGCTCAAAATCGACCCCGCCATGCAATCGGCAAAGCTCGCCCTTGCCAAGGCCAATCTCTCTACCGGTAAGTCGTCCCAATCAGCGCATGTGCTGGATACAATGCGTGGCTTTGCCAAAACAGACCTGCAAACCCTTACGGTTTTGGCCGACACCCAGCTCTCGGAGCGCAACTTCAAGGAAGCTCGCAAGACGTTGAAGCGGATTGTCTTCTTGTCTCCTTCGGATTCTGATGCGCTTCTCAAGCTGGGCCAGGCCTGCGATGCCGAAGGCGATATTGATGAGGCCCTGAAATATCTCCGCCAGGCAGCGCAAATTTCCCCCCAGGAGCCAGCCATTCATCTGGCTCTCGGCAAAGCGCTGGAGCACAATCGAGATGAGCGAGCAGCCTGGATTCAATATAAAATGGTGCTGGAGCTCTGCCCTGCGGCTAAAGATCTGATTTGCGGAAACTACCGGCCGAAAGTGCAAGCGGCAATGCTGAAAATGCTGGTGCGAGCCGAAAGCTTGCCAGAAGCGGACAAATTGACGAAACAGTGGATTAAGGAAAGCCCCGGCTCGGCGGATTGTCACTACAACAGGGCCTGGATACTGTCCCAACTGCCGGGACAAGAGAAAGAGGCCGTGAGCGCATATGAGAAGGCGCTCTCGATCAATCCTAAAATGACGCAGGCCAGATACAATCTGGCGCTTCTTCTGGTCAAAGTGGGGCGCATTGCCGATGGTGCCAAGCAGCTGAAGCAATTCATAGAAGCAGCGCCCGGAGATCCCGATGTTGGGCAGGCCCGCTCATTGCTCGCCGAGCTGGAATCGGAAAGTACCAGGCGTTGAACGGTGGAGAAATGTCCCCTCTGCATTTTGAACTTATAAGTTGATCGTCATTTTCGTTGTCTGACCGGCAAAAACTCCCGAAAGGAAGATTTGACCCGGCTTTTCGTCATTCGCCCTGGGCGCGAGCAGATCAACTTTTACGTTTAAAACGCAAGCGAGCGAGAGTCCTTGGTCCGCGTCAAAGAGAGAGACGATACGCCCGACACCCATTATCCTTGCAACATGTGCAGATGCGCAAATGCCGTATCGCGCCGGTGAAAAGGAGTTCGGCAAAGACGCTAGCTGAAATTCATATCGCGAAAGAGCGCCACTGCGATATTCTTGCGCAGGGCATACTCCCTTGCCACCTCTGCGCCGGCAAGCAACAGCGGCATGTCGAGAAAGTCGTCGGGCATGCAGCTGATTCCCATGGCAAGCGACAATTCACTCCCTTCCAGTCCGGGAAACGGCTCGCTCGTCAATCCGCGGATCAAGCGGTTGGCGAAAATATGCGCGCCGCCGGCTCGAGTGTTGGGGAGCAGGAGCGCATAATCTTGCATCTCGTAATGGCAGAGCATGTCGATCGGGCGCTTGACGAGACTTATGCGGCGAGCAGCCTCGGCAACGGCATGCGTGGGCAGAGGCTCCCTTGTCGGAACCAGCCCCGGGCGCTTGGCCCGCATTTCAAAAACAATGACAGAAACAGGTGATTCAGTGCGGTAGCGGCGCAGGTACTCCTGTTCGAGAAAATATAAGAAAGCCGGATAAGTGAACATTCCTGTTTGCGGGCGCCGCAGGCTCACCATGACGGATTCGATAGCTCCCCTGTCGATGCGCTTCGGCTCGAGAACAAGCTGTCGCGCCGACTCGACTTCGGGTCCTTTCGACACGGCAATCAAGTCGCAACGCACCAAATTGCAGACAATCGGAATCCAGTGGCTGCGCGGCATTTGGAGTTGAGCAGCCAGCTCCATCAATGTGCGCCTGCCGTCCACATTTATATAGAAGCGCCGCTGTGGCTCCATATCGATAGGCGCTCCGGCGGCGAGCATGCGTTCGAAATCCTGCTCCGAGATGCTTCTGTGCTTGCGGACCAGGGTGGAGTCGAGCTTTATGCCTGCGTTCTTCAAATAATTGACGTTGTCGATCAATTGCACGCCCTTCAGCATAAGCGCGTCGAGCGTCTGATCAATGGTTTTGACCTCCGAGCGCACTCTCGGCTCGAACCTGAACAAGCCATCTTTCCAGGTAATCAGCTCAAGCACCGCTTCCGAGCCGGAGACACTGCCCACAACTGCATGTACCGGTGTGCCCTCCTCGAGATAGAGCTCCGCCCGGCGCGCCTCGGATTCGAAAAGCAGGCGTCCGGTCATGCTCGCCATCTGCATGGAGGGCAGGAGATTAGTTACCTGGACAAGGCTGAGATCGCCTGAAAGAGTTGCTTTCTTCGTATGCAGGACGGTGGGGACGACCGGCACGTGGGGCGACGTGGCATCAGGCGCAAAGCGTGTTATGCCGGGCAATGCATATTGCCCCTGATCGCGAGGAGGAGCTGCCGGGGCGGGAACGCTTCTCGGCTCGGGCGCCGCAGCCGCTTGTGAGGGCTGAGCGGTATCGCCGCCGCATGAGGAAACAACAAGGTTGTATACGAGCAGAACGTCATTGCTTACGTAAAACCAGAGAAGCTTGGCATCATTGCCGGATCCCATATACATCCGCCACTCGGGATCACCGCCGATGCGGTTGCAGAGAATAGCGAGCATATATTCCTGCCCGCGTTCGCTGCCCGGCCAGGCAATATTAATCTTCGTGCCCCGGAATTGCATTGCCTGAGCCAGAAAATGCTGCAAGTCGCCGAGCACCGGTCTGGCCGGCAGCCGCTGGATGGCTTTTGGTGCGGTGCTTGGTCGCTGATACATTGCTTAGCTCTTGGAGCCCTCGTTCTCGAACGTTACTAATCCTATGCCCCGTCGAGGAGCGACTTCGATCACTTTAATGGAAGACGGAAAATAATTATATATGCGCGTGGCCCGGCAGGGGGCGAGGCGGGAGTTCTCAAGAAATCAGGGAATATACCTCAGCCATTCGATCGATCAGCATATCTACCGCGCATAGGGATCACCGGTGGTGCCGAGCGAATAGAACCGAAGATGGTGCAACCTTTAGAAAAAGCGGCTAAAATACAGCAGTCCAGACATTGGATCAGTTTGGATTGGCGGCCGGGAAATTGAAAAATCCTTGACACCAAATTCAGTGTATAGTCTAATTCGGCTTGAAAAGGCATAGCGGGAGTAACTTTTGCGGATCAGGGAAATCGAACTTGATAACTTCAAGTCGTTCGGGAAACATACTTGCGTTCCCATCCTGGACGGATTCACAACAATCTCCGGACCCAACGGGTCGGGCAAGTCTAACATAATCGACAGCCTGCTTTTCGCCCTCGGTCTGTCCTCGACAAGAACAATGCGAGCGGAGAGATTGCCGGACCTGCTCAACAATCTGTCGGGAAAAAACGAGGCGAAGGTCACCGTCCGCTTCACCAACGACGTCGATAAGGAGCTCGAAGTCAGCCGCCGAATTCGCGTCAAGGATAACGGTTATACAAGCACTTATACGCTCAACGGCCGTGTTTCCACCCTCTCCGAGATACACGATGAGCTGACGAAGTATAACGTCAGCCCGACTGGTTTCAACGTCATCATGCAGGGCGACGTTACCGGCATTGTCACCATGAGCGCCACCGAGCGGCGAAAAATTATCGACGAGCTTGCCGGCGTCGCCGAATTCGACCGGCGCATCGAGCAAGCCAATGAGGAGCTGTCCTCGGTGGCGGAAAAAATCGAGCATCAGAAGATTATCCTTGCCGAAATTGCCGTGCGGCTGGAGCAATTGCGAGCCGATCGCGACCATGCGCTCAAGTATTTGGAGCTGAAAAGCCAGAAGGAAACCGTCGAGAAAGATCTGGTTTTTGTGCGTGCCCAGGAGACAGAGGCAAAACTCAACAGTGAAGTTGAGGAGCTGGCAAAAATCGATGCCAGAGAAAAAGAGCTTCTCGAGAAACTTGATGAAGCAGAAGTAACACTCGTCAAATTACGCGCCGAAATGGGCAATCTGGAAAGCGAGATTCGCGAGAAAGGCGGCAACGAGCAACTTCTTCTCCGGCAAGAGATTGAGAATCAAAGGGGCGATCTCACCCGTGAAGAGAACAAGCTTTCCAACTTAATGGGTGTGATTGGCGAGAAAGCCAAGCTCATCAAATCGATCCAATCGCAGATCAAAACCATTGATAAGCACTTAGCGGATATCGGCAAGCAGCGCAAGCAACATCTTGAAGACAATCAAGCCATTCAGCTGGGTTTGATGGAAAAGCAGGGCGCCTACAGCGCCGTCATGGCTGAAATCGAGGTTCTTCGCCAGAAGAAAGATTCTTCCTCCGAGAAGGTCTCCGCTCTGCACATCGACCTGCAAAAGCTGAGGGACGAAAAGCACAAGCTTGAAGTGAAGAATACGGAGCTGGCAACGCGCAAGGAAGGACTGGAAAAAGAGCTCGTGAGCTTGAGAGAGCAAGCGACAGAGTCGATCGGCAAATTGTCCCAGTGCAAAAATCTCGTAGGCGCTTTCGAAAAGAAATTCCAAGATCAAGAGGCGCTTACGATAGGCGTCGAGCGCAGCATAAGGCAACTCGAAGACGAACTGCAATCGACGCGCGAAGAGATAGAGACAAAGCGCAATGCGCTGGAATCGATGAACAAGCGCCTGATCGAGCTGGAAACGACCAAGGAAGTGGTCGGCGAAAGCGGCTACGGCAAGGCCGTGGAAGCAATCATCGACGCGCAGATACCGGGCGTGCACGGCACCATCGGGCAGCTCGGCAACGTCAGCGATGAATACGTGACCGCCCTCGAGATAGCGATCGGTCCCCGCCTTGGACATATAGTTGTAGACGACGATCAAGTAGCGCAGACCTGCATCGAGTATTTGAAGAAGCATCATGCCGGGCGGGCAACGTTTGTTCCCCTCAACAAAATTCAAGTGCAACCGCCAGGTCTGTTGCCGCAAAGACCAGGCGTGATTGATTTTGCTTATAACCTGATTGATTTCAACCCGCGGTTTGCCAAAGCTTTTCAATATGCGTGCGGGCAAACTCTGGTTGTTGAGAACATGGAAGTGGGGCGCAGGCTCATCAATCAGGCGCGCATGGTGACGCTGGACGGAGAGCTCTTCGACAAATCAGGAAGCATATCCGGCGGACACGACAATAAGGCCAAGCTGCATTTTTCGGGCCGCGGCGAAACCGATCTTGCCGTCTTGAAGCAAACGACTAAAAATCTTGCCGACCAAATTCGCTGGGCCCAGGAATCGCTGAAAGAGATTGAAGCCGCCCTTCAAGACGAACGCGCCAAGGGCAACGAGGCGCGCACGGAATTAGCCCAGAGGCATGCCGAGCTCGACGCGCGGAAAAAGCAAACTCAAGAGCTGGAAGAAAGCATCGAGTCGATCAAACCTCGATTGAGGAAAAGCGGCGACGAAATCGAGCAGATCGATCAGGAAATGACGCAAATCGCGAGTCAGCTGAAGGAAGTCTCGGGCAAGATAACCAAGCTTGAGCAGGCGCTCGATGAAGTCCGCGACCAGGGCAGCAAGTCGGAGATTGAAAGGCTCATTCACGAATCCGAAGAGCTGAGAGCCGAGCTCGAAGCCGTGGAAAAGGAAGTGAAAGAGATTCAGCGTCTGAGCGATAAGCTCGACACGGAAGAGCGCCTGGAAATGAACAACCGTCAGGGGCTGGTGACGCAACTTGAAGCTCTTACGGCGGAGATGGCGGAACTCGCAGTGCAAAAACCGCAATTCGAGGAAGCGATTTCTGCTTTGAAGCAATCAATCGCTCAAAAAGAACAGCAAGTCGAAGAGCTGTCCCAGGAATTGGAAGAATTGCGCAAAGCCAAAGAATCCATCTATGAGAAGGTTTTGCAGTGCGAAGTCGAGCGCTCCAAGCTCGAGCAAGAGCACAAGCATTTGGCTCAGCAGCGCGAGGAAAGAAAGCTGGCCAAGTTCGATCTGGAAAATCAACTGACGGCGCTCAAGGAGGAGATCGCGAGACTTCTGGAAGAGCATCCCGATTATGAGCCGCCTTCGCAAGGCACCGTCGATCAACTGAAGCACCAGGTGGAAAGGCTGGAGAAGCGAATGCGCGCACTGGAGCCTGTCAACATGAAGGCTCTCGACGAATACAATCAAACGGATCAGCGCCAACGCGAATTGAACGATCATTTGAATATTCTCACAGTCGAGCGCGACGAGATTGTTCAGCGCATTGCCGGCTACGACGAGCTGAAACGCAGAACATTCATGGAAGCTTTCGATGCCATCAATGCCAATTTCCAGGAAATTTTCGCTGAGCTCTCGCATGGTCATGGACGGCTCGAGCTTGAGAATCCGGAGAATCCCTTTGCAGGCGGTCTCATCATAAGAGCTCAGCCGCGTGACAAGAAAATGCAACGCATCGAAGCGCTATCGGGAGGCGAAAAGTCGCTTACTGCGCTGTCCTTCGTTTTCGCTTTCCAGCGTTTTGCGCCCGCACCGTTTTATGCCTTCGATGAAGTCGACATGATGCTCGACGGCTCAAACGCCGAGCGGCTGGCGCGTATGGTCAAGCGCCAGTCGGGAAGCGCTCAATTCGTGGTCGTCAGTCTGAGACGCCCGATGATCGAGAATTCGGATCATGCAATTGGTGTTTCGCTTCGCGCCGATGGATATTCACGTGTCGTTGGCATCAAAGAAGTTCAGCTGCCGGAAGAGCAGCCGATGAGCGCGTGAGGTTGCCGGCGTGGATATTTTAGAGCCGACCACGGAATTGCAAGCCGCAGGCGCATCCGAAACCAAAGGTGCCACCGCCACTGTTGCCGACAGGGCACACCCCGGAGCGCAGACTGAGGGCGAAGAGGCTGAAAAGAGCGCTGCACTCACGGGCGAAGAAACTTCCAGACAGCCAGCAGACGGTATTGCCATTCTTGTGAAGCTGGCAGAAAGCGGAGATATTGATCCCAAAAACGTCGACATCATAGATGTGACGGACAAGTTTTTGAAAGCGATTGCCGCCGCTCCGAAAGAAAACCTGCGGCAAAGCGGCAAAATTCTCTTCCACGCATCTGTTCTTCTGCGCATGAAAGCAGAGGCTCTTCTTGCGGCTGCGAGCGCTGAATTGGAGACAGGCAGCGACGACTTCCTCGACTTCGACGAAGACGGCGCACCCATAATCTATGACTCCCAGAACCAGCCTGTAGCCCGACAAATCACACTGCAAGATCTTGAACGAGCGCTCGTTCGGCGGGCGAACAACCGCCAGGCCCGACAACGCAAAGTGACACTGCAACAGCTCATCGAAGCGCTCAAGGAAGCGGAGCGCATCGAGAAGGAGCGCGTCGACAAAAAGCCGCGGGCGCGCATTGATCTATCCGGTCAGATCGACGTCAACGACGTCGATGACATTCTCGAGCTTGCTCACGATGAAGATATCGAAGTCACGATTCAGCGCGTAGAGCAGCTCATCGATAGCACTTTGAACATCGGTGAATATCTGTCGCTTATAAAGCTCATACAGTTATTAGGGCCGAAGCGGGATTGGGTGGATGCGTTTCTGGCGGTGCTCTTTCTTTCCAATGCAGGTAAAATAACGCTTGAGCAAGAGCAATTCTATGGTCCTGTATACCTGGTCCGTTGTGATGCAGAGTCTCAAACAGTAAAGACGGGGACATAAGCCAACGTGAGTTTGAAAGCGAAAATCGAAGCAGTTCTCTTCCTTACCGAAAAGCCCATGCGGGCCCAGGCAATCGCACGCATAGTCAACGAAGATGTGCAGATCGTCAGGCAAGCAATCTTGGAGCTCATCCATGATTATGAGGAGCGCGCTGGCGGTCTGGAAATTGCTGACGACGATGGATATATCATCCAGGTAAAGGATGAATATTCGGCGATTATCGATGAATTTCTTCCGCTCGAAATGCCTGTTGCTCTATTGCGCACTCTGTCTGCCATTGCCATCAAGCAACCGGTCGCGCAGGCGGATATCATCAAAATTCGCGGTGCAGGCGCATACGATCATATTAAAGAACTTGTGGAGCGCGAGCTAATCTCGAAGAAAGAAGATGGCCGCTCGCCCATACTGACTACTACCAAGAAATTTCAGGAGTATTTCCGGCTCACTCAGGACGCCAAGAGCCTGCGTCATCAATTGCGCAAACACGATCGCAAGCCCAGCACCACCGAAGGTGCGGCACAAGCGGAAGAGGGCGCACAAGCAGTTGCCGGCATCGCGCAGGACCTTGCTGATGAGCGAGCCCTTGCTGATGATAAAGTCGCGGCAACAGATCTAAGCGCAGCAAGCCCAGACCAAGACTTCGTCCTGGGACGAGAAACTTTTGATGCCTCGCCAGATTTGAGCGACAAAGACTCGCGCCGGATCATGGCCGATGAATCGGCATCGCAAACGATGGAGGGTGAGCTTCCATCGGGAGCGGAAGTTGGACTTGGAGCCGAAGCGGACGCCGGAACCAAAGCCAGAGCGGGAACCGGAGCCAAAACCAAAACCGCCACCGAAGTCAAAGATGGCGCAGACACCGCATCCGGTGTTCCGGCGGAAGCGGGCGACGAAGATTTGAACGTATTCGATGCGCAACCAGCGGATGACGGCCTTAAGGCCAGGATGCAGGGGGCATAACGAGAGGCGACAGGTTGAAGCAACCTGATACCATTCCCGTCATTGCGGCTGTCCTCGTCGCTGGGGGAAGCGGGCAGCGTTTCGGCAGAAGCGAAGTGGCCAAACAATATCTTCCCCTCGGCCAATGTCCGATATATATATGGTCGCTGCGAAAATTCCTCCTGCACGACCGCATATCGCATGTCGTTCTCGTTGTCACATCGAGCATGGTTGACAAAGTCGCCAGCGAGGTAAGACAACAACTGCCGGCAAGCGGGGAGAAATTATCAGTCACCGCAGGAGGTGACTCAAGACAACAATCCGTTTTTGCCGGTTTGGAATTTCTTGCCGGCAAACGCAGCGACATTGACATTGTTCTTGTCCATGACGCGGCTCGTCCTTTCGTCACCACCTCCATGATTGACGATGTTATCAAGGGAACGGCAGAGACCGGAGCTTGCACAGTGGGACTCCCTCTTGCCGATACAGTAAAAAAAGTCGATAGCGGCATCATAATTGATACCGTGGACAGGCGCGAACTATATACGGTGCAGACGCCGCAGGGGGCCGACTTCAATAAATTGATGTCCGCTCACCGCCAGGCCCAAAAGGACAATTGGGACACTACGGATGATGCCGCCATGATGGAAAAGCTGGGGGTCAAGGTCAGAATTGTTCCCGGCTCGGCCTGGAACATAAAAATTACGACGCCCGATGACCTGCGCATATGTGAAGCTCTGGTCCCTGCAATCCTCAAAAACCTGGAACCTCGCTGAGGCTCCGGTGGCGATGATTGGAGAACGAAAATTTTCCGCTCAGAAAATTTTGATTGCAATCACCGGTAATGCCACAGAACACTTGCTAAAAACAATGAATTGACTAGAATGGTGGCACAATGGGGCACCGTTGGAGATGGCATATCTTTTCACCCTAATTTGCTGCTCTGTGACACATCGGCCCCCCATAACGGAAATATACCGGCATAGTTAACCATCGAGAAGGACGAATATGGCTGACGACAACCAAGACTACGCGCAGGACAAGCCCGTCACCAACGGTCGTCATGCGAAAAGGGAAGTCGACCTCTTTCCGGCTCTGGCCGATCGTCGATTGGTCCCCATGGGTGCAATGAGACAAAATGCCCCGACGCGATTGGGAACGCAAATCTCCTTGTTTTCTCCCGTCACGTTCGACGAGGCGATCGAGATCGTTGAGTGTCTGAGATCGCGGGCAGCGACAACAATATCGCTTGAAAACATGAAAAAAATCGACGCCAACCGGCTGGTCGATTTCGTGGCTGGCGCCTCAGCGGCGCTTGATGGTGATTTTCATAAGCTGAGCGAACAGGTTTACATCTTCTGTCCAAGCAACATCAAAATCACGGTGCCGGGAAAAGCCCCAGCGGCAGCGTCGCCTTTCGAATCCGGCTCGGCGCTTGATTTCTTGTATCCAAGCGCTGACACGAGCCGTCTCAGCTCAGGGTTGTCATGGCCAAATGCTTGAGAAAGTATTAATGAATTCTCATTGAACGCTCAATGGGAGTTTGAATTACGCCACTTCAAGTTTTTTAACAGCCGCCCCAACTGACCGCTGGTATTATTGAGTGACATCGCACTCGGTGGACGTCCACCAGGTGCAGTGTTTCCTCCTTACCTAATCCACC
>DATNRC010000572.1:0-8471 GCA_036703705.1 Candidatus Obscuribacterales bacterium | reverse complement strand
CAGTCGTGACGGTAATTCTTGCCGAATGGGCTCTGTTCAGGCTATTGGAACGATTGGGCATCAAGGCCGATGCCGTCCTCGGTGTGAGCACCGGTGAATTCGCCGCCCTCACCATAGGTGGTGCGGCAAATATTCTCGATGCAGCGCCCCTTTTCTACAAGCTCAGCACTGCGGTAGCAAAGGCGGTTCCCGTCGAGGAGCTGGCGCGCCTGCGCTCCATCAAAGTCTCCCATCCGTTGGAGGAAATAGAACCAATCATCAACAAGCTCGAGCATCCGGTCTATCTGGGTGCGGATCTTTCGCCTGCTCAAGTCTTATTATCGGGAACGAAAGAGGCGATGGAGCTTGCGCAAAAGGAGCTGAAGCGAAACTCTCTCGAGGTCTTCGCGCTGCCCACCGCCATTCCCTATCACACTCCTCTTGTCAGCGGCAAAGTCAGCTCGACGGATGAGGAAGTAGGGCGCTTCTCTTTAAGCAGCCCAAGCATCCCCATCTGGGGATGCTCCGTCGTGGGCAAGTACCCGGGGGATGAGGCGGCGCTCAAAGAAGTAACGACAAAGCTTTTCACAAGACCGATTCATTTCCGGCGAACAATTGAGAGCATGTACGCAGACGGCGTCCGAAAATTCGTCGAGGTCGGCCCAAAAGGATCTCTCAGCGCCATCATCAATGAGATTCTCGGTGAACAACCGCATCTTTCCGTGGCCTCCAATCTCTCGACCACATCGGCAATAACGCAGTTGAACCGCATGCTGGCTGCCTTGTCGTGTCACGGCGTGCAAATGGATCTTGCGTACATTTTCGAGCGGCGCGACTGCCGGTTGATAGATTTTTCAAAAGAGAAGCTGGATGCCCGCTCACCCTCCACAATAAGGCTGTCGTTAAAGTATCCCGAAATCGCCCTCGACAATATCCCCGAACTTCCCAATCTGCGTTCGGTGGCGGAGACTGCGGCTGCGGTTTCAACTCCAGCTGCGGTTTCGAAGCCGGATGCAGTCTCAACTCCGGCTGCGGTTTCCGCTCCGGATGCAGTTTCAGCGCCAAAAGCGGTTTCCGCTCCGGATGCAGCAAGCATTTCCATACTCCCTCTTCATCCTCAAGAGCAAATCATGACCAGCTATCTGGCTGATCTCACGACTTTCCATCGCAATTTGCTGTCCGTGCAGGCGCAGGTTCTGTCCGCGTATCTTGCTCGGTCCGCTCCAAGCCAGCTTATAGACCCCGCGTATTGCGGGGCGCCAACGGCGGAGGCCGCGGCAACGGGATCGGCTTCAGCCGAGAATGGCAGTCAAAACTTCATCTCTCGTTATCCCCTGCTCGCATCAGCTCTGGTGCGCAAATCACAATCGGGCGAGATCGAAGTTCTCCTGCCGTTGACACTGACAACACACCAGTATCTTCTCGATCATGCGATCGGCGGCAATGTGCTCCACAACGGCACAATGCCGGAACGAGTTTATCTCGTGCCGCTAACCGTCGCCCTGGAAATGATGACCGAAGTCGCGTCGCTTCTTGCTCCAGGCATGGTTCCCGTAAAAATCGAGGCAGTTCGGGCGCTGAGGCGAATTAGAGTGACGGGCGAAGGACTCACCCTGCGTCTTGTCGTCAGGGAAGAGCCGGGACACTCAAATGCGATTGCATCAGCAATTTACATTGTTGATGCAGAGGCTTATGGCAAGTCAATCGAACATATGCCCGGCCACCCGTCTTCGCAAACAGAACCTGCTATGTCATGCACGGTTTGGTTTGCCAGCGCCTATCAAGCGGCAGCTCCCGCCACCATTCCTGAGGTAGCGAACGGTCGCGAGGCAAGGATCGCCGGCCCATCGTTGTACACGGACACAACGATGTTCCACGGTCCACGCATGCAATCTGTGGTGGCCCTGGAGAAAGTGGGCGACAAGACGATCAGCGGATACGTGGCCGCTCGCAAGGCAGCCGGCTGGCTGGCAGATGCCAATGGTGCTTACGGCGCTCCTCCGGCATTCCAAATCGATCCGCTTCTTTTGGACAACTCGACGCAGCTTGTGCTCTATCATTTGTTCGAACAGAACGACAACGTCAGCGCTCTTTTGCCGTTCCATATTGACTCGCTGGAATTGTTCGCGGATCTTTCAGCGCTCAGCGGCCAGGCAAAAGTATGGGCCAATGTCAAATCTCGGAATTCCATAGGCACCGAGGCAGACGTCGAAATCTATTCCCCGGCGAATCATCTCTTGGCTCGCTTCAACTCCATCTCGAGCAAGCGCATTTCACTACCGGAGAGATGGAAGAGCTTTATCGCGCATCCTGCGGCTGTTTCCCTGGGCATTCCCGCTGCCGATGTTCTTTCGCTTTTGCCGACAGACGGTAAGGATTGTTATGAGTGCACAGAAGTATCCGATGCTCTGCTTCCCGCTGATGAGGCAACCCTCGTGTGGCTTACCGATTACCTTTTGCACCCTAAGGAGCAATCTTTGCTGGCCGCATTGAGCGATCGCCGGCGCAAGCGAGAATGGCTCGCCGGCCGAATCGCAGCTAAAGACGCCATTCGGCAACTGGTGGCACGGAAATTCGGGCGGCAGATCCCGCCGGCGAACATTGTTGTGCAAACGACAGAGAGCGGAACGCCATACTCTCACGTTGCGCTTGCGGGGAACAGTCAAGCAGGCTTCGCCTTGTCCATCACACATAAAAACGGACTGGCGATTGCCCTTGCGAAGCTCCATCTGGACGATCAGCCGACCGCGATTGGCATTGACTTTGAGCCTATCGTTCACAGGGAAAGCTCATTCGAGCGTTTCGTTGTAGGACATAATGAACAATCGTTTCTCAAAGGCGTCACGGGCAACACTCGCCTTGAAGCGCTGACTGCTCTCTGGTGCGCCAAAGAAGCAGCCGGAAAAGCGCTTGGCGTCGGACTCTCCAATAACCCACGCAAGCTTGAAGCAAAGAGAATCGATCTTGAGTCACAGCACGCTCTCTTCGAAGGAAATCTCTCCGACGACGCCGCGTCGCCATCGAAAGTTGTAGACGTGCGCTGGCTCAAGCGAGAAGCGGGCATCATTGCTTCTGCTGTTGCGTCTTTGCGGTTGTTCGCACCGTAACCGCAGCGGGCGCTGGCAAGCCGTAGCTGTAAAAACACTATTGGATTTTACGCAAAACCGCTATTAGGTTTCTGTAGAAGTACTATTAGCACGTTCGAGAAAATGCTATTACACTTGTTTGGCACTTCACCGTGAACAACCGGCATCCTACTTGCACTCCTCGGCAATCAGCGGTTGTGTGCCGGCAGCGCGTTCAAACAAGGCAATTTCAGCCGCCACAGCAGGATCGTTTGTGGCCAATGTTCCGTCGAGCTTTCTCACCATTTGGCCGGCACCGAATGCGCTATCAATCTCCTTCTGATCGAAAGCTTTCGCCCAGGCGTAAAGCTCCGGGCTTGTCGAGCGCAATTGGCTGCGGGTATCAAGCCCACCTCGATAAAGCATCAGCGCCTCGCAAGCCATCTCAAACGGATTGGTGAAATAATCCGTGCCTGGTTTCACATACGCTACCGCAGCGACTTCCTCCGCCGACACCACATGGGCATCGCCAAAGCGCCGCGCGCGCTCTCCCTCAGCTGTCAGCGGCTCGCCGTCACGCGTGCAGCGCACCCATTCGCCGGTATACTTGCCGATCTTGTAGAAGTAGCGGTCGTTCTCTTTCGATTTCAGAAGCCAGCCACGTTCGCCGGTCTTAATATTAAAGAAGGTCAGCCAGCCAAGGTCTTTTGCATGTTTCCAACTGAGAGGCTCCTCAGGATCAAAGCCCATTTTGAAGATAGCGTTGTGGGCCAATTCATGGAGAACGATTTTCTCCAATGATTGTCCCGATCTCTCATAGCCAGGCTCGATAAAGATTGCCGGATTTTTCTTGGCATCGACCGTCCAGTCAGCTGCATGATCGCCATAGCGTCTTTGGGCAAGGAAGAAAAATGTAATGCCCCCCTTTTCGGCGCTCCTTCTTGCCAGATGGCTCGGCTGCGATCGGCTGAGCGCGTATTCGATTGCATATAACTCGCCGAGCTTGGGATCGCGTATCTGGCAGTCATGCCCACCACATTCGTCTGCCGCTCGGGCTATCCGCACACCAAAAGAAGACTCGATTTGCCGGGCTTTCTTCTCAGCGAGCACAACCAATTGGCTGTGAGCCGACATGAGATCGCCCTCTCCCAGCTCGCAGATTTTGGTTGTGATACCGCCCGTGGAGACGAAGAATTTCAATGCGCCATCCTTTTGCATTGCCTCCACGCCATGCGCACTCTTCAGCACGGACAATGCCGCCGCAGTTTGGGTGCACGCTTCGGGTGCCGCTGGTGCTGCCAATCCTAGCGGGGGCGCTGCGGTCGTGACTGCCAAATAGAGCAGCACGGAAAAACAGCACGCAAAAGGCCCCCGAAGCGTTTGCATACGCCCTCCTCCGGTTCTCGCCAGTTGTCCAATCCCATTACACTCGACGGCACCCCAATTCGCCATCTTCCTAAGGATGGAAAGCTTGATTCCGGCTGTGTGATTTCTCAGTCACACTGTCAATGTGAGCCCTAACATTGCCGCATCCCCCGGTGTGGGTAGGCGGGGTAACTCAAGTGGTTAATACTCAGGCATGAGACCGGGCCATGCACTCGGCCGGTGAAAGAATGCATTGCTCATCAGAGCTGCCCGCGAGCAAACGCAGCAACGTAAGCAGGTCATTCAAGTCGTATGCCCTCGGGGCATTGGCTGCCTTCGTCGCCTGCCTCTGCTGCTCCCTGCCCTTGCTGCCTCTCATGCTTGGCTTCTCTGGAGCACTGGCGCTCAAAGACCGGCTCGGAGCCTACCACCAAGCATTCGAGGCAGGGGCGATCGCCATTCTTCTTGCCGGCTCCGTTTTCATCTGGCAGCGGCACAGAAAATCAGGGCTGAAGAGCCTTGTCTTGCACATAGCGGCAATGCTTGTCATGTATGGTTTGATGTCCGTTGTAATGAATCGCTACCTGGTGCCCGCTGTGCTTGGTCCAACGACTCATGGGGAGCGGCATAGCGCTGGCGGAAACCTGTAAGTCCGAATTTCACCAGAGCACGTAAAATTGTGGAATAGCATTGGATGGTTTTCAAGTGTCAAGACGAATTCTTCCCGCTTTGCTGCTTTGCCTGTTGGTGTTCTGTGCCACACCGCGCATAAGCTGCTCTTGCCATCAGACTGAGGCAGCACCGGCCTGCAAAGCGCACAGCTGCTGCGCCAGTCAAGCGTCAGCACACGGCCCTTTGCCGGGCGCGCAAATCAAGGCACCCCATAGCTGCTGCGGCATGAAGAGCCTCTCCTCGCCTGCATTGGCCAGTGTTTTTCCGGCAAGAGATTATGCGGAGCACGAGTCTCAAACGCCTGTCGGCCCGTTCACAGGCAGTGAAGTGGTCAGCCTCGTCGCCTATGGCTCCCGCGCCAATATGAACCGCGCCCCGCCGCCAGCCAGGGGATTTGGTTCTAACAAAACGTATCTCTTTAAGCAGACGTTCCTCATCTGAACTCTCGCAGCGAACGTGGATGGTTGTGTGCATTGGAGATGAATCTCCGCACTGACCAACATTCACTTTCGCTTTCCTCTATTTTCGCGGTGTTTCTGTTTGCACCGCAGCATTGCTCGAGAAACTACTGAGGACAAGATGAAAAGGATTGCGCAGACCACAAAAACAATGCTGATAATGGCAGCACTACTGGCATTAACTGATGCGTTGGCAGCCGAGAACCAAAAGGAATGGAAAGGATATTTGATTGACCGGCAGTGCGCAGACTCAATCCGCCAGGACAACAATCCGAAAACCTTCGTCATGCATCACACCAAAGATTGCGCGCTCATGCCCAATTGTCGGGCCAGGGGATATGCGCTGTTTGCCGACGGCAAGCTGTATGAGCTCGATCGAAAGGGCAATGAACTGGCAATACAGTTGCTCTCCTCAACGAAGAAAGAGCGAGGTTTTTATGTGCGCGTCAAGGCCGTCTCCCGGGGAAGCCTGCTCAAGGTCAAATCCATGACGGAAAGCGAAGAATCAAAGCCCCACGAGGAAGCGGACATGGAGAAGAGCAAGCATGGCACCGATTGACTCGCGTCCTGACTCGGTCCAAAAAATCGCCCGGCAGCAGCCGGGCATGCTGGGCTGGCTCAAGAAAAACTTCTGGGGGCTTGCCACCATCGTCATTGTCGCGGTCGTCTGCGCAATCATCGTCCAGGCCCTCAAAAAGCCGGGGCAAATGAGCGTAATCGAGTCGCAAGCGATGGATATGAACGCCATGGTGCCCCCTAAGGGAGCCGTGCCCGTCGGCGTAGCATCCGTCAGGCGCGAAATTATACAGGGCTCGGTCACATACACGGGAACCGTTCAAGCCTACACGGACGAAGATGTATACCCCCGCGTGACGGGACGGGTTGTGGCCATGCCTGTCTATCCCGGAGACAGAGTGAGAAAGGGTCAATTGCTGGTGCAGCTCGATCCCTCTGGCAACTCGGAATACAGCGCCAAGAAAGAGGAAGCAAAGAGCGCTGAGGATGCCGCCATGCATAACGCCGGCACGGCAAGAGACGAATTCGATCAGAAGCGGCATGAGTTGGAGGCGGCAAAGCAAGCAGAGGAAGCTTATCGCAACGCGCTAAGCGAGGCAGAAGCCAGCCTGTCCTACTGGACGCCGGAGGTCGAACGGCAAAAGGCGCTGTTTGAAGCCAAAGTCATCTCGCTCGACGAATACCAAAAGGAATTATCCGAGCTGAAGGCGGCTCAAGCGAAGGTATTGCAGGCACAGGCGAAACTGAGAGAAGCGGCGAGCACGCGCCGCGCTGCGCAAGCAGCCTTCGATGCGGCCGTGCACCACGTCGGGCACTTCTCGTCGGCAGCCAGGCAGGCGCAAGCAGCCTTGAAAAACGCCGCCATCTATGAGCGCTACACACGAATTCTCGCTCAAGACGACGGCGTAGTAACGAAAAGAATCATCAGCCCCGGCGTTGTCGTCAACCCGGGCATGCTGCTCCTCAAGGTAGCGCACATAAAAAAAGTGCGGGTGCAGGCGGAGGTGGCCAACGATGATGCGTACAAGCTCAGGCTTGGCAACAAAGCATTCATCAAGACATCCGAAGACGCCCGGGGGGAGGTGCCGGCATCCATTACAGCCATCTTTCCAGCCGCCGATCCGGCAAGCCGGACATTCACTGTCGAGGCCCTTGTGGACAACGTCTCATCACAGGAGAGCCTGGCCGGACATTACAGATACCTTCCGGGACAGTACGTGGTCATGCGCCTGGTGACAGGAGAAAAAGCAGCGCTTGTTGTGCCTGCGACTGCGGTCATCTGGCGCGAAGGCAAGGCCCAGGTGTGGAAAGCGACCGCCCTCAGCCCGGATGCCGGCGCCAGGAAATATCAATGTCCGATGCACCCGGAGGTCGTCTCCGACAAACCCGGCAAATGCCCCAAGTGCGGCATGGATCTGGTGCCGGTCACAGGCGCCAGGGATAAAAGCGCAGGCGCGGCAGCGAAAAAGCAGTACACCTGCACGATGCACCCGGAGGTGATCTCCGACAAGCCCGGCAAATGCCCTAAGTGCGGCATGGATCTGGTGCCGAAAGAGCTGGGCGGCAGCAAGGTGGCAACGCTGGTCAATGTGGAGGTGGGGCTGTCAAATCCGGATAAAGTCGAGATTGCAGGCGGGCTCAACGAGGGTGATGAGGTCATTCATGCCGGCTTTGCCATGCTCAAGCCGGGCATGCCGGTAGTGGCGACGGAATGGGGAAAGAGCGGGCCTGCGCGGCTGCCTCTGGCATCAGAGGTCTCAGGCAACCGCCTCGATGCAAGCAACAACTGGACTCACGAGCAGATGTCCGGCGCATTGATGATCAAGGTTTCGCTGTCACCGGCCAGGGGCGGCTCCAACTCGATCGTCGTCAATGTCGGCAAGCACGGCGGCGGCACCGTCCCTGGTGCCAACATACGGATCAAAACGTCAATGCCGGGCATGAACATGCCGGGACCGGACCTGAGCGGACAAACCGGGCTCAACGGCGAGGCGCGCCTGAAAAGCGATCTGATGAGCGGCCTGTGGCGGCTCGAGCTATCCGTGCAGCCTCCCGGCGACCAGGCGGCGGCGAGCACTCTTGATGTGGAGGTGCCGTAAGTGATCGGCGGCGAAAAGCGGACAGCACCGCCTGCCCGGCAGAAGCCGAGGCGGGGCTTCAACGTCAGCGCCTGGTCGATCGAACACCCCTACACTATTGCCGCATTTTATCTCTCGATGGTCATTCTGGCGGTGATTGCCATCGGCTTTTACATGCCGAAGCGCCTCATGCCCTACGTGCAAAGCCCGATGATCGGCATCGTCAGCATGCAGCCCGGGCTTTCCGCCGAGGAGATGGAGACCTATATAAGCAAGCCGATTGAAGAGCGCATGGTTGACATTCGCGGCGTGCGCTACATTCGCTCCAGCTCTCAAGA
>DATNRC010000571.1:0-4163 GCA_036703705.1 Candidatus Obscuribacterales bacterium | reverse complement strand
CCAGTCTTGGAAGAGCAGTTTTCCCTTGCATTAGCCAGCCACCGTCCTGTGCGCATGGTGTACATGAGCCCGCGACTTTCCGATGAGCTGCGGATAGACGTATACTTGCTGTTCAAGGTGTTTTACGAGAGAGCCTGGTATGTCATTACGAGAGATGTGGGTTCTCGTTCTTACTATCCGTGCCGTCTCGATCGGATAAAGGAACTTAAGTTGTTGGATGGTTATCCGATTCACCAAACTCTCGGGGAAGACATAGAGGAAGCACACTATCTCATGGGGTGTGGCTGGGGTATGACGTTTCCGGCTACGCGCAAGGATGCGGATAGGGGAAAGACTTGCCCGGAGACGGTTGTTCGATTTTCCGCAAAGGTTGCACCTTATATAGTGGAGGTCAGCGGTCGTCATCCGATGGCAAAGGTTGGCTATGCTCGTGATGGTAGCGGAGATGCAGTTTTTCGCATTAGATTGCTCGATCTCTGGGAGTTTAAGCATTGGGTCCGCCAGTTCGGTTCTAACGCGTGGTTTCTCAGCCCGCCGTCTGTTGTTGATGAGGAGAAGGCAGAAGTAAGACGTATGGCTGCTAGATATGGTTGGTCTTCAGACCCTTAGTTATGCTGATAGTGTGTAAGCAGAGGTACTGTTGTGAGCATGGCAGCTGATGGTGCAGAAAATCCTGATGAGATTCGCTCGCCCATAATTGGGGATGCTTTGCGCGTTCTTAATTCCCTGGAGGCCGAAGGGATCGTAGAAAGCTACGCCATTGGAGGGTCGATTGGACTCTTGTTTTACGTCGAGCCGCTGTTAACGGACGATCTGGACATATTCTGCCACATTCCGCAAAGCGGGCTCCTTGCCAGTCTGGCGCCGGTGTACAAACGGCTGGAAGAAATGGGCTATCAATCAGACGGCGAGTGCATATCTATAGAGGGAGTACGCGTGCAGTTTCTGCTCCCGCCGACGCCGCTTGTGGAAGAAGCTCTACAACAGGCCATTGAACAAGACGTAGAAGATGTCCGAACGCGTGTGTTCCGTTACGAGTATCTTTTGGCGGTGATGGCGGAAACTAACCGGCCCAGGGACAGGGCCAAAATTGCAGCGGCTTTGGATTCTGCCGACCCCGATCAGACGAAACTTACGGACATTCTGACTCGCTACAATTTGCTTGACCGGTGGCGTATGATAACCAGATGAGCACCGATCCTTTCATTACCTCGAATGACGATCAGTTTCGCAAAAAAGCGTCCCGCCGGCGCGATTTGGCAAAACTTCCCATTGAGGAGAAACTGAGAAGATTGGTTAAACTGCAAGCTGTCGCGTATACCATAGGGCAACGAGCCGGTCGAGATTGTCACCCGCCGTGGGGAAAGAAAGAGCGCGGGCATATTCAATTCGAACCCTAGGTCCAAATGCCTGCGCAGTTTGCCGTCGACGCAAAACGCTGTCCATGCGGAAATGGAGAGAATTCCTGGTTGAGTAGTGAACTGCGCTCCTGAGTGAACCAGCGGATGTTTTATGACGGGTGCGAGGCAGAATGCAATCACAGTGCACTACAGAGGCACCGTGAGTCTCTGCTCACAGGACGCCGAACAGATTGGAATTGGCTGATACAATGAGAATTGTGCGGAAATGCTGTAACCACATGTTGTACGCTGGAGTAAAAAATTGTGCCAGGAAAGATCAGCGTTAATCCTCAAATCCATTTCGGTAAGCCTTGTATTGCCGGAACACGCATTCCTGTGCAGAGCGTTTTGGAGCTCGTCAGAGATGGTGTGAGCTTTTCTTTAATCATTAGTGACTACTATCCTGATCTCACCGTGGAAGATATTCAAGCTTGCATCCAATACGCTATTGATGTGGTTGCCGCCGAAGACATTCATTTGACGGCTTAACGTGAAGTTCTTGACTGACCAAGACGTCTATGGAAGCACTGTGCAGTTGCTAATGCGGCTCGGTCATGATGTCGCAACGGTTGCACAACTCGGGCTCTCACAAGCCACTGACAAGGACATTCTGGACGTCGCACAGAGCAGTGGCCGCATTCTAGTTACACGAGATCGAGACTTCGGCGCATTGATCTTTGTACAAAGAAGCAAGCCTGGTGTCATCTACCTGCGTATTTTGCCTTCGACGCAAAACGCTGTCCATGCAGAGCTCGAGAGAATTCTGCAAGCGTATTCTGTGGATGTGCTCCTCAGCTCATTCATGGTTGTCGAGCCGTCAAGGCACCGGCTAAGGAAATCGCAATCTCCCTGACGGCGAAATGTGGCTGTGCGATGTTGATTTCGACAATTTGGGCTCGGCTCGCTTACCCTTGCGCGAGTTTACTTTGCTTCACTCATGCTTGCGTCGAATCCATATTTGAAAGAAGCGGTCGACAATCTGGTATGAGTCTTTCTCTCTGTCGATGATGTCCCTTTCGATAAGTCCCTTCACTGCTCTTTGAGCGGTGGAAGCGCTTTTGAGCTCGTAGCGGTCGAGAAACTCGGCTGCGAATATCTTTGGCTGCGGCGGGTCCAGGGCAAGCCCTTCCAGAAGTCGACGCTGGCTCAAAGTCAACGATTCCCAAATGGCGTTGTAGGCATAATCTTCGCGAGCCAGCACCATATCCAGTGATTGCCCGATTGCTTCGTCGGCAACGTGCGCCTTTTCATCAGTCAGCTCCCATAGAGCGTGGCAAAGGTGCTGGGTGTAGAACGGATGTCCCTGGGTCAGCGTGCAAATCTCGGAAATTTGACTGCTGGTGATAAATTTGCCGGTCTGAACAAAACGATCCTGAATAAATTCAAGCCAGTGCTCTTCTGAAATCGGCTCCAGAGGGTAGTGCGCGCCGGCACGGAAGAGCGGCCTCGCTTTGTCTAACAACATTTTTTGGATCAGGTGTTTGCGACTGCCCAGCATTATGTAGCTCACCCCGCGTTGTTGCTGCATCGAGCTCCGCAATTGCCTCTCTACAAGATCATCCTCATACTCGAACAGCTGCTGCAGCTCGTCAAGAACGATCAAGATTTGCTTGTTTGTCTTTTTCGAGATCTTCATT
This sequence comes from Candidatus Obscuribacterales bacterium, assembly GCA_036703705.1. Classification (GTDB taxonomy): domain Bacteria; phylum Cyanobacteriota; class Vampirovibrionia; order Obscuribacterales; family Obscuribacteraceae; genus DATNRC01. Next base: position 1,126 of record DATNRC010000571.1, on the reverse strand, counting down.
GGAGCGGAAAGGACATCTTCCAGCGTTCGCTCAACTTCCCGGACGCCCGCCATGGTGAAGTCAATTCGCGCTTTCCCTTCGGCGTCAAGTGTGACACTGGGGACTAATCTGCTGAAAAAGCTCCTGGCAAACTCAAGCATCTTCTGAGGAGTGTTGTTTGCCGCCTCGGTTAGAGCTGACGCGAATGCTGAGATGAACGACTCTTCGCTGTCGGTAGGCCAGAGATCGACGTAAGCAGCTATAAAACGATTCTTTGCCAGCTTGGACATGGCTCTTTTCACAAGAGAGGTTTTGCCCATCCGCCGCTCGCCAAAGAGAAAGATGCGCTCGCCGTTCTCAATCGCCCGATTGAGGTCGGCAAGCTCTCTCTGCCGGTTGCAGAAAGCGTCAGCCTCAACAATTGCGCCATATTCGAACGGGTTTTTCATTACGCACTTAGCGTAACGCAGGATGCGTAATTTGTCAAATGCCCGAAATTTCGGCATGTAGCGCATTACGCATTGTGCATAACGCAATGTGCGTAATAGATGACTGCTGGGGATCAACCATGACGGATTCGACTTTCGTTTGCACGCTGACCGGGGTTGCTCATTCAGGTATGATGCGAAATTTGCCGAAAGTCTTCGCGCGATACAGAGAAAAGTCCCGTTGATCCAGCGTGAAGATCGTGTTTACGGATAGTTTGTCCGCAGCGTTCACTATCTCGCCGTCGGCAAAGTCCATTGGCAAGTCTGCATATTTCTTCATCAGCTCTTGAATGCGTAACAAATCACCGGGCTCCGGAGTGATAAGCTTGCAACCAATCATTGCCAGGCAATTGAATACTGAATCGACGATCTTCGCACCGGGAGGCAATAACCAGAATGCCTCCGCCAGGACGGACGTAACCGTATAGACAGACGTCGTGCCAGGCAAATGCTTGAGCGCGCGTGCGCATAGAGCATGACGGTTGTCGCTAGCATTGACTAAGGCAACAAGCGGTCCGGTGTGTATTCCGCTGAAAGCGGCCGCTTCTACCGCTAATTGCCGGCCGCCTGCCAAGAGAATTTGGCTTTAGATTACGACGCTGGTTTTTTGTTCTGATTGCATGGTATCAGGTACGGTGCCTCCTGTGTCTCAGGGTTAT
>DATNRC010000570.1:0-3870 GCA_036703705.1 Candidatus Obscuribacterales bacterium | reverse complement strand
AGAAGCACACGCGTTGGTTGGCTTTGCCTTGATCAAGGACGCGAGAAGCACACGCGTTGGTACGCTCTTGTTCTCATCACGGCGCGAAACCGGACGCTTTAGTCCACTTTTGCTTACACTTCGGTCGTCTCCGGCACGGGCGGCCACAAGCCATGGAAGTAATTGCTTGCCAGCGAGGCGATTGTGCGGTGCGTTTCCTTTTGCAAGGGAAACAGCTCTTCCTTGACTATGTGGTGCACGTTGCCGTGCAAGCAGACAAGGCGCCATTCATACTCACTGAGACCATAATCCTCGCCTTCTTCAAGAGCTGTAATGGCGGCTCTTTCACCAATTGCCGCGCTTGCCCTGGTGAGCAGTTTTGCGAAACTCGCCCACATGCCGCCGCCTTCAGTCGGCTGGTGACCGAGCTCATGAATGAGCTGGCGCAGCTTATCTGCTCGCGTGAGGTGTGAATCGCGGCACTTCTCGAGAATCTTGACGGTCCTTTGATCGTTGATTGATTTGATCGCTTGTTTGTAGGTTTCAATAGCCGCAATCTCGCCCTTCAAAAGGGAATTGAGATGTTCGTATTCCTCTAAGTTCATAGCAGTTTCCTCTACCGAAAAGCGCATAAGGTGGATGTTCTGCGCTGTAGGGCGGAATCGTCGCTCAGAAGGCGAAGTTCCTCATCGCTGTGAGCTGCTGTGTGAAGCTTTCCCAGTTTTTCTTTTCTCCTAACTTTCATTCGTTGAGTATGTATCAATTGCGAATAAAAGCTGTATCACATTCCAGCGCCGTCGTTACGGACCTCTTAGGGGACGCAATTTCGAGCCGACAGTTCCTCGGCCTTAATAATTGGAGTGCCGCCATTGTTCGTCGGGAAAGTTAAAGAAACAGCCAGCAGGCCACGAGCGGCTAATAGGTTCGGTAGGCGCCACGTCTGCCCGGCTGGATCTCAACTTCAACATAGCCGCCTGCTGGACGGCGAGCACTTCTGCGTTTCTTCGCTCTTACCTTTTTCACTGTTGCGCTTTCGAGTGCTGCCTGACTGCTGAGCGCACCATCGTTTTCAGTGCCAATTTGAGAAGCGGCGCTGCTTTTATCATTTGTGGCAGGCTTTTCAACAGCTGAGGTGTCTTCTGCGCGCGATGATGCGACAGAGCTTTCTGCTCCTGTCCCGGAATGCACTTCTGATTCACGCTCAACGACAGCGTGCTGTCCTGTCGAGGATTTTGGCGGTGGATTTGTTTTGTCAATCGCGCTTTCAGATTTGTCTTGATCTGCGCCCATGTCGGCTATTCCATGTGGTGCCGGAGTGACCTTCGAAGTTGTTTGCCGCAGCTCCATGATGGCAGGATCTTCCTTATCTTTGCCGGAGGAATTGATGATCGACGTCACCACCAGAGTGCCCACTATGGCACCGAACAGCACGGCAGCAGGCAATAGCAACGACTGAGCTTTGCGCTTGGTTTCCGCCCACTGTCTCAATTTGTGTTTTTCTGCCGAGCCGGCGTCGGATTTAAGATGCCGATCGAGCATTGCTGATCGTCCCTCGCTCTTGCGCACCGCGCGTGGTGCACCGTGAGTATCCGACATTGATGCTGATGCGTGCCTTGCGGCTGCCTGATGAGCGTCCGCTCCCGACTCATCGGTCTTCATATCGTTGGGCTCGAAAGGAGCATCCCGCTCCTCATCCGGCATCCTCTTAGGCGGAAGCTGGCGCGGCAAGCCATGGTGAGACTTCGCTGGTTCGTTTGGTCCGGGCTTCTGTGGGTCAACCAAGGGTTGGGACCCTGGGAATTGCTTATTAGGATCAATTGGCGGCAAGCCTTGGCTGAATGGATCTGTCTGGTTAGGGCGTTGAGATGGCGGAGTTGGGTTTTGCGCATGGCTTTCCGCTTGAGCGGAATGGGCGTCACCTTGCTGCTGCTCGCTTGTCGCGTTCGCGATGCCGCGCAAGACTTCATGTGGCATAGGTCCGCCAGAGGGAGCCTGTGCAGTCTTCGTCTCTGACTGCAATGCCTGCGCGTCAAGCGGCAACCACTCACCAGAGCCTTGTGTGTAGGGCAAAGCCGGGGCGGCATGATGCTCCAGCTTCATTGTATTGACCGAGTGCCCTGAGGCGGCCTCTTTGCCGGCAGCTGCCGGAGGTGCCTGCTTCGGTTGATTTGCCGCCGCTGGCTCTACGCCGGCAGCTTGTGACAGTGCCTGCGATACTTGAGCGACAAGCTTCTCATCTTCCTTGTCACCGCTTGTGGTGCTTTCGGCAGGCTTCTCTGCCGTTGCCGCCGGCATCGAGTTTTGTGAAGTCGATTTGCGGCGGCGATCCACGAGCGGCACCACCTTTTCCGGGGGCTTTGGTTGCTGAGCGATGAAGGCGGGCACCTCCGATGATATCAGGAGCCCTGTGTCATCGCTCACCACTGGCGGTGCGTCGTTGGCTTTGACAGCCGCATCACCGGCATTTGCCTCTGCCGCTTGCGCCGCAGCTTTTGATGCCTGGGAAAGAGGTGATGGTGGCGGTCCCTCATGAGCTGCCCGATGCTGGTCCGGTTGCGCTGGTGCGGCGTTCTGTGCGGCAGCGAGCTCGTTTCGTTCGCGCTGATCGAAAACTAAGTAGGATGAGTCTTTCGAACTCTCCTCTCTGGGCAACCATTGCTTCAAGACAGCAAGGAACTCACGCATCGATTGGAATCGCTGGTCTGGATCTTTTGCCAGCGCGCGGCCGATAATGCGTTGCAAGTCCTTGTCGTGCACAAGGTCCGGACGAGACTCGGCAATAGGTGCCGGCACTTGATTGAGATGCATCTCCTTGAGTCGCACGTAATCGTTGGAATGGAATGGTGGATGCCCGGTCAGAGCTTTGTACATGACCATTCCCAAGGAATAAATATCGGAGCGCACATCGAGGTCTTGACCCAACCAGCGCTCAGGGCTCATATAAGAAGGATTTACCGCCGGTATGCCGGTGTTGGTTAGACGGGCAATGTCGCCTTCCAGAAGCGCAAAACCAAAGTCGAGGAGTCTCACTCTTTCTTCTACCTTTTCTTTTGGCAGAAGAACTATGTTTTCCGGTCTGATGTCGCGGTGCAGAACGCCATGCTGATGAGCATGGTGCAGACCGGAGCAAGCCTGCATCATTATTGGTTTGGCCAAACGAGCGGGAACCGGTCCTTTGGTGGCGATCAGACTGTCAAGCGTGGGACCGTCAAGATAGTCCATGACGAGGAAAGGATGACCGTTTTCATGGACGAAGCAATCGTAGACCGTAACGATGTTTGGGTGACGCAGCTTGCTTAAGACCACAGCTTCCCTTTCGAATCTTTTGATTACCCTCTCGTCTTCCAGCAGCTCTTTTTTTAGAGTCTTCAAAGCCACCATCCTGTCCATAAAGAGGTGATGGGCTTTGTACACCACGCTGAAGCGTCCCCGCCCGAGCAATCCAAGGATGCGATAGCGCTCTGCCAGCACCTTGCCGATATATTGATCGCTAGGAGCAGTTGTCTCTGACATATCTGGTTTCGTTCGGATTGGTAAAAGATTTGAATGGCGCCCCATTAATTCTGAGCAATGAGGCAAAAGACGGTGAACATGAGTTCCTTAATATGGATATACCACTTATCAATTTAAAGATCCCGCTCTCATGGGTCGTTGCGGCCAATGTTAAAAGCCCGGCTGCCGGAAGGCAATGTAGCGATGAGCGGGATAATGATCGCAAAATCCGAAACTTAAGGCCGTAGCCTTGGCGACTTTTGCAAAATGCAGGCGGTGGCGCTGATACCGGCCTCTTCAGGTTGAGATGGCGGCCAATTTTCTCTTAGAAGAAGACTTCCCTCCCAGGGAACCCAGGAGGGAAGAATTTGTTGTGGTGGATTAGGTAAGGAGGAAACA
>DATNRC010000569.1:0-3271 GCA_036703705.1 Candidatus Obscuribacterales bacterium | reverse complement strand
ATAAAACAGCTCGTCAGCCGCGTTAACGAGCAGGCAGTGAAGGAGCTCATCCTCGCCATCAACCCGACTGTCGAGGGAGACGCCACTGTTCTTTATATATCGAGCTTGATCAAACCGTTTGGTTGCAAGACAACGCGCATTGCCTTCGGTCTGCCTGTGGGATCGGATCTGGAATACGCAGACGATGTGACGCTGTCGAAAGCGCTTGAGGGTCGCCGCGAAGTTTAGGCATAGAGCAAGAACACTGGTTGCTCGCGCGAGCCTTTATGTCGTTGTGAACCTTTTGATTGTCTCAGCAACTTTGTGAGGGCTTAGACCATTGATGTCGAGCAGGATACTTCTTGCCCCATGCTCCACGAAACGATCGGGTACAGCAATGCGTTTGATGCGCGGCTGAGGCGAGCAATCAGAGTTGGACGCCATCCACTCGAGGACTGCCGCACCGAAGCCGCCTGCCAGACAACCTTCCTCGAGAGTGATGATGTCGCGGACGTTCGGAGCGACGAGCTTGCTCAGAAAATCGCCATCCAGCGGTTTGGCTGAGCGCGCATTGACAAGCATCGGCGCCAATCCGGCTTTGTTCAACAACGGCATGGCCTGGCGGCAAATCTCGACCATGGCGCCGTAAGCGAGCAGCACTTGAGGCGCAGCACCGTCAACCGCTTTGCCGGCCTCGAGCACTTCCCATTTGCTGTAATTGAGATGCTCGAAGCCTTCCAGCGTTCCTCCGGCAGTGATACCACTGGCTTTTTCACGCGGGAATCGGATCGCCACCGGCCCCGCGCTCTCCTTGATCGCCGTATAAACCATATTCCTCAACTCACGCGCATCTTTGGGAGCCAAAACCGTGAAATTGGGAATGCTTCGCAAGTATGCGATATCGAAGACACCTTGATGAGTCTCACCGTCCTCAACAAGACCGCCGCGATCAATTCCGAAGACCACAGGAAGGTTCAAGATAGCGACATCGTGGATGACCTGGTCCATTGCTCTCTGCAGGAAGGTCGAATAGATGGACACTACAGGCTTCAAGCCGGCTTTCGCCATTCCGGCAGCCATTGTTACGGCGTGCTGTTCGCAAATGGCGACATCGAAGAACCGATCCGGAAAAACTTTTCCGAATTTGACGAGGCCGCTTCCTTCCGCGGTCGCCGGAGTGATTGCCACCAGATTTGGTTCAATCTCCGCCAGATCGATCAACGATTGGGTAAACACCTCGGAATATGTCTTGGCCTTTGGTGCAGCAGGCTGCGCCGGATCGAGCTTTTCGCTCAGGGGCGGCTCGAGCGAGAAAGCGGGCACACCATGGTACTTAATCGAATCTCGCTCCGCCGGCGCATAGCCCTTGCCCTTTTGCGTGATCAGATGCAATATCTGGGGCGTGCGCTTGTCCTGCACTCTCTTCAGCGCCTGAATCACCGCACCGACGTCATGTCCGTCAATGGGACCGCTGTAGTTGATCCCCAGCTTTTCAAACACGATTCCGGGAGTATCGAATCTTTCTTTGGCTTGTTTCTTGACGGACGAAATGAGGTCCCAAACAGCAGGCGTCAAGGCAATCTCATCCAATCTGTCCTCAATCAGATCGAGCTTTTGCTTTATGTCCTTGTAGAAAAAAGTTTCTTTTATCCGCTTCATGTACTGCGCGAAACCGCCAAGGTTTTCGCTGATGGACATCTCGTTGTCGTTGAGGATAATCAGCACATCGCGTTGTATGTGCCCGAGATGGTTGATCGCTTCAAGAGCCATGCCGCCAGTCAATCCGCCATCGCCAATGACAGCGATGACTTTATGATTTTGCAGCAGATGATCTCTGGCAATGGCCATCCCGACGGCTAGCGAAACCGAAGTTGAGCTGTGACCGGCAACGAATGCGTCGTGCTCGCTTTCCAAAGGATGAATGAAGCCGCTCAACCCTTTGAACTGCCGCAAAGTTTGAAATCTGTCGCGGCGCCCAGTCAAAAGTTTGTGCACGTAGGCTTGATGACCCACATCCCACAATATTTGATCGCGGGGAGTGGTGAAGACGTGGTGCAAAGCCAGAGTGATTTCCACAATGCCAAGATTGGACGCCAGATGACCGCCTGTTTTCGACAGGTTGGAAATGATTTCTTGACGAATCTCTTCCGCCAGCCGCTGAAGCTGTTCGGGCGCCATTTTCTTAAGCTCGGCCGGAGTCGTTATCGCATCAAGAAACGAGGTCGGCGGCTTGACTAGAGTGTGCATTGATCCCGGATTTCCGATGGGGACAACCTTATCAGGGTAGATCATATCAACCCCTCGACTAGCTTGGCTTAAGAAACTCACCTGTTATCTATTTCACAAGCCCCAGAACGTCCACAGGATACGCGTTTCACGACGCCCTGTGGAAGCAGCAAAATATAAGGTGCAATTAACCATCGCTTTACGTGCAACTGATATTGCTTGTCATTTCAAGCTAAACTGTCTCTAAAATGCGATGATTTTGTTACTATTTCGCAACTTACAAAATTGGCGCATATCCCCAAATTGAGTCGGCAGGCGGTTTTTGACGGTGCATAATCATCTCCCCATTATCGTTGCCTTCTTGTTAGCAGTGCCGTTAGCTGCACAAAGCGCGCCCGAAAGCGGCAAAGACAGCTCGAGCAGCACGACTGCGGGCTCGAAGGCTCCGGTTTTTACGATCGAAGTGCCGTCGACGAAAGGAGTTTCCGCAGTGCCTGGCGCCAAAGCGGGCGACGATCCGGAAAAGAGGGCCAGGGCATTGTTCGAGTCCAAGACAACGGCCGCATCCGTACCGGCGAATGCCTTGCGCATAGTCAATCTCCGTCTTTCGGGCTCGCTCTGCCCGGCCTGCTTGCGAGTATTGCAAAAGAAGCTGGAGACAACACCCGGCATTGTCAGCACTGTTATTTCTCGCCCTAAAAAAGTGTCGGGTAATGAGGCGAAGGTTGGCGAGGCGAAGATTGGCGAACCAAAACCCGGTGAGTTGAAACCCGGTGAATCGAGAATGAGTGAACCGCCTGCGCCACGCTTTGCCGAAGCGACTATTGTCTACGACTCAACGAAGCTGTCAATAAAAGACATAAAGCATATCGTCTCACGCCACGACTTATTCGCCTGGAAGATTGAAGATCGTCTGAAGCAATAAGCATTTGCTGTGCTATGCGTTTTGAACTCATATGTTCAAAGCCAAGATCGACCACGAAAGGCGGAAAAGCTTACAGGTCGAGTTTTCCGGGAAATTACCAATGCCCCTGGCGATCAACTCAAAAGTTTATTTTCATAGCTG
>DATNRC010000568.1:0-6792 GCA_036703705.1 Candidatus Obscuribacterales bacterium | reverse complement strand
AAGGGGATGACAAAGAAAAGGAAAAGCAAACGATCATTACTCCACCGCCCATTGCACCGCCTCTGCCGAGTGCCTCAAGGGAAGCTGCGCCCGTGAGAGTACAAAAGGCGGCACGAAAAGAGCGTCGTCAGAAACTCCGATCCGTGGCAAAAAAGCAACAGCAGAGCGAGCCTCACGCGGTAAAGCCGAGCGCGGATCGCTGGAATCTGTTGAAACAGGAAAGAAAGTTCGATTGATTTATGTGGCGTAGAACGGCGATTGTCATGGCATTGTCCTTGTTGTTTGCTGAGCCGGTCTGCGCCCAGACAGCAAAAGACATTGAGACATTGATCAAGGCGTCCACACTCGTCGATACCGCTCGTACCTTGAGCGCTACTGTGGCACCGCCTGAGGTGCGAATCTCCACTTATACCAGCACCAGGGCCTCCGAGAAAGATTGCAAAATTACTGCTCTGCTCATCATCAAGGAGATTTCGCAAACTTATAAGAACATAACGAGAGCACGAATCAGCTTTTTTGATGAGTACAATGCCAGGCGATATCGAACGGTGACCGTCACCAATCAGCATGCCGCGCTGGTGGACAGCGGTAAGCCGTTTGCCGAAGTCCTGGCGACCATACCGATTGCGGACGGCGTGATACCGGAAAAGAATTACTTTCGCTCAGTAAGACCCGGCGCCTACTATAAACAGCGAATCGAGCTCCTGGCGGCTGTAAAGCAGCTCATGGAAAACGGCGTGCAAGCGGATGACTGCCTGTCCTCATTTGCCCGCTTGGAAGAGGCGTGCTCGAGACAACGACCGAATCGGAGATATTGCGCTGTCCTCTACAGTTCAATCGTGCTCTCCATCAATCGGCACAAGGCTCAGTTGTCCAGGAAGCAAAAGAAGGACAAAACCGATGCCACCGTTCAGATAACTGCTATCGGTGAAAGCGTTCGCAAGACTTATGGCGACGAAATTTACAACAAGGTCAGATCACGCTTAGGCAGCGGAACTCCCCCGTCCGCCCGAAATATCGACGGATTGATCAAAGAGATTGAAGGGGAAATCCGATCAGGTGAGTGATCAGCCTGCCCCCCTGTCTATGTTCTTAATGAAATCTCCTTCATTGCCGACTTCCTTTGTGACGCCGCTCGAGGAACTTGCGCGGCGTCAATTGCTTCTAATGCAAACGGATCATGAAAGACGCAGGAGGCAATATGTTTCAATTCATTTTAGGAGCATGCGTGGGAGCGGGATTGGCTCTTCTTTACGCCCCCGCGACAGGACGCACCATGCGGGCGCGCCTCAGGGACAAAGCGGTGAGGGCGCAGCACGATGTCCAGCGCCTTGGCGATCAAGTGGGCAAACAGCGGAGGCACTGGTCCAACAAGCTGCAAGGACTGCGGCATGAGCTGGGCAAAGCTGGTGAAGAGGCGGCAGAAAAAATCGAGGACACCAGGGACAAGGCAATTTCAGCCATGGAAGATTTTACGCCGAAAAGCGCCGAAAATCTCCACACGGGAATTCCCCCGCGACCAACCGATGCCACCTTGCCGCCAGGGTCGCTTGACTGATCATCGCTCTAGCGCCGGCGATGGTTGGAGCTCACACCGGGGGACCGGGGCGCTAATCGATTGCAGCGACAGAACCATTCGCAGTGCGTTCAGCCGCACCGGCAATGGTGGTAATCGGGATGTGCACCACTTATGGTGGTGCTGAGTTTTCTCTTCGGATGATGCACTGATTACTTTTGAAAGTCGAAATCGACATTTTTGAGGGTGATATCCACTGAATATGCCGATTGAATGTCATTGCGCGCAGATACGTCATCGCCCTGCAAATGCAAACTCAAAGCGCGCGCCAGGTAGTATTTCGATTTGTTTGGATCGACTTCTATGGCGTGCGAAAGCACGTTGTAAGCCTCCACGTGCTTGCCAAGATGGATAAGGCCGACGCCCTTTTGAAACCAATACTCCGTCTCTTTGGGATCGCTCATCAGTCCTTTGTGGTAGCGAGATACCCAGGCTTTCGGCTCTCCTTCAATTGGAAACATCGAAAGGTTAACATGCACCACTTTCTTCTGTCCCGGCTGGTCAATGCCCAGAGTCGGCGGAAGGGAAGGAGCTGTGGTCCTCGGTTGCGCGGGGGGAAACTGAGCGCTATCGGGCTCCAGCTCTTCGATCACAGACGCGGGCACTTCCTGGGATTGCACCGGACTGACGGCGAGCAGCAAGTCGTCGCCGTTCCATTTTCCCGACATCACGGGCGTCTGGCGCGCACCGGGCCGGTCTTCTTTGACTTCCTCGGCAACCGTCTTTTTCACGTGTTCAAAAGCTTCTCGCAGTTTCGTCGTCTGGCCCCTGGAGCGAAGGCCCTCGAGCAACCGCTTGGTGAAAACACCGTTGTGATAGCGCGCCGATTCCCACGATTGCTCTTCCGGCTGGCTGGAGCAAATTACCAATTGTCCGGATCCGACCGCAATTGCCTGAGCGTCGAAGTTAGCCGCCCTCTGCAACCCCTTGGAGTCGGCAGCCCCTCCGCTGTGGCAGGCATCAAGGACGAGCAAGACGCGGTCGCTCAAGACGCGGCTATGTATGGACTCCATGATCTGCTGCATATCTATGCCGGTGGCGTAGAGGTCTGTAGGATCCGAGTCATAGGCAACTATGTAATTGCGCCCGCGCAGGTCCATCTGAGCCGGTGAGCCGTGCGTGGAAAAGTAAAGGACGACCAGATCGTCAGGTTTGGCGACGCGAGCGAGAAATTTGTTGCCTAATTCCGACATCACTCTGCGTTCGGTCGCCTTTTCGTTGAGCAAAAGGCGGACATGGCTGGGCGAGAACTTTGCTTCAGACACCAGATATTTGTAGAAGTCTTGCGCATCCTTAGCGGCATAGGTCAGTTTTGGAACCTTGGGATTGGCGAAAGTGCTTATTCCCACGACCAGGGCCCATTTGTCGCGGATCGGTGTGTTTGCCGCCGTTGCGCCCGCACGGATTTCACTCTGTGTGGGTTCGTTGCCAGCCGTTTTCAATTTGTTTTTTTCTCCGGCAGCATGCGCCGGAAGAACGGAATAGAACATTCCAATGCTGATGAAAGCGAGAAAGAGCGCTGCCACGGCTGCCGGCCGGTATTTCAAACTGCGCATAGTAAGCCCTCACCAAAGGTCAAATGAAGCTCTGCATGCAAAGTGCCAAGGGATGAGGAGCATCGCCCGATCCTTTGAAGCAGGATTGTAAGGAGCAAGTAGTTGCGCTTCCCAAGGAGTACCTGTACAAATTTGTGCCAAGCTTCTGCTTAAGGGTAACGACCGGCAGGAGTAAATCAACCACTTTTTTGCTTAAAACTCCATCCCTAATACCTGCCGCCGCACGATAAATCTCACCAGAGGTCCAAGGTCAGCTGCACATAAGGCTCATGCATACGCTCGCAGTCCAGGTTGGATATCGCCAGTCCGAGCAATCTCACATGTCTCGTTTCGATATCGGCCTGGTCGAGGAGCTCGGTGGCTATTTTCATCATCTCGTCAACGTTCTGAATTGATTTGTTCAGGGTTCTGCTGCGAGTGATTTGCTGGTAATTGCCGTACTTGACTTTAAGCGTGAGCGTTCTGCCACTTGTGTTGTGCGCATCAATGCGCTTTTTCAGATGCCGCGCGATTTCTTGAAGAGCATCAAGGGCGGCAGAACGTGACGTCAAATCTTCGGCATAGCTTTCTTCCGCGCCGATTGATTTGGAGATTCTGTTGGCATCTACCGGACGATCGTCGTGTCCGCGAACCAGCGCGTAGTAATGGGAGCCGGCCTTGCCGAATTTTTTGATCAGGTCTTCTTCGCTCCATTTTTTCAAGTCCGCGCCGGTGAAGATCCCGGAGTTGTGCATTTTTTCGGCCGTCACCTTTCCCACCCCCCAGAATTCTTCGATCGGCAAGCGCTCGACAAATAATTCTGCTTTGTCCGGCGGAATGAGAAACAAGCCGTCAGGCTTCTTGATTCCCGAGGCAATTTTGGCCAGAAATTTATTGATTGACACGCCAGCCGATGCAGTGAGCTTGGTCTCAGCAAAAATGCGAGCTTTGATCTCCCGTGCGATGAGTGTTGCCGATGGCATTGCCCGTTTGTTTTCCGTTACATCTAGATAGGCTTCATCGAGAGCCAGCGGCTCCACCAGGTCCGTGTATTGGTGAAAAATCTGGTGGATTTGATTAGACACCTCGCGATAGACATCAAATCGCGGTCTGACGAGGATCACGTGAGGGCACTTTTGCACGGCAGTCCGCGACGGCATCGCCGAGTGAATTCCATATTCACGCGCCTCATAACTGGCTGCAGCCACGACACCGCGTTGCTCAGGCGTGCCGCCGACGATGACCGGTTTGCCGCGAAAATCCGGATTGTCCCGCTGCTCGACTGATGCAAAAAAGGCGTCCATATCGACGTGGATGATTTTGCGAACAGGAGACTCTATTTTAGTCACGGTATATGAGCAGGAGCATAATCAGGCAGTCATAATTTTACTCGCTCATAAGACCTCTATGCGGCGGCCTGGAAACTTGGCGATTGCGTTCAGGCGTTGTATATCTATGCGAATGGGGAAACGTTTGATCAAAAATTTCCGGCAGAAATTCTTGGCGATTGCGATCAGTGCAGCGATTGGCAATGTCTTGAATGATTGCCTGAGCACTGCAGCCGAGACCGGCGAAGCAAATGCCCAAGAAAGAATTTCAGCTTCGATGGCGCGCGGCGAATTCAACACCGCTCTGACCGGCATAGAGAATTTGCCTGAGGAGGGGAGAAATTCCGGCGAGATGAGCTATCGAAGGGGCTACTCACTGCTGCGTGTCAACAGACCGCATGAAGCGAGACTGTTTCTCGAACATGCAAGAGCGCGAGGGTTCGGCGGTTTCCCGGGATGGGAGACAACTGATGAACTTCTGAAAAGAGTTGAGCTATTGGAGCGCTTGTATCCGCCGCATTTGACGACATTTCCCGAGCTCGCGGTTTACGGGCGGCGTTCGCCGTGGACGGAGCCAATTATCGCAGCACTTCCTCAATTCGTGGCGAGAGCGAAAGCGATATTTCATGCCGTGCCTGAAATCTCTCTGTGCATCTTTCCAAGCCGTCGCGACTTCGATCTGTTTCACCAGGCGATGTTTGGCATGCCTCCTGCCCACAGCTGGGAGGACGGAACTGGGAATGCTCACATAGTCATATTCTGCGAAGAAGGAAAAGGCGGCGGCTGGAGTCGTGAGCCGGGAACGGCACGCACCACAGGCGATGTCTTGCACGAGTACGGGCATGCCCTTTGCAATACCATATTTGGTGATAATTATCTCAGCCTCGTTCCAAAATGGCTGGACGAAGGTATGGCAGACGCCATTGCAGCGCCATATTACGCAGAATGCTTCGCATACGCCGACAGGCTTCTCAAAGACGTGGCGCTGAAAAGAAAACCACCAGGCTATGAAATGCTGTGCAAAGACTTGTACAGCGATGCGGAGGTCGGATATGCCTTCGCCAGGCTGATGGTGCAAACCATCACCAGAGGAGACGCGACGATGATTGGCAAAATTGTTCAGCAGGCAAGATACGAGCGCAATTTCGCGTCGGCGCTCTATCGGATTTCCGGCATGACCGGCGAGCAAGCATATGATTATGTGGTTCGCAAATACTGGAGTCGGATTTGACGGTTTTTGCAAAATGACATAATCTGGAATCCTGATTCTTATAGTGAGCTTGCTCGGTGCTGGAGGGGATAGTCAAGATGAGAAAGGTATTGGCGGCAACACTTTGTAGTTTGGCACTTACTACTGCCGGAGTAGCCCCAGCGTTTGCTGAAGGAGATGGAGTAGCATCTGTGGTGGTCGGCTATCCGCTGAGAGCCGCATCGATCGCTACTACGACGGTCCTCGGCACACCGATTGCTCTCTTTCGCTCGATGAAGCACGACACCTGTGAAATGACAAAAGCGATGGCGGGAGACGATCAAAATGCCGTGCTTATCGGCTTTTCCGCGCTCGCAGGTGTTCCTCTTGGGATGGTCACGGGTACCTACAAGGGCCTGACAAGAGGCGTTGGCAATGCCATTGTCCATTCAGACAAACCGTTCTCAAAAGATCAGTTCAGCCTTGAAGAGCTGGGCGATTACCTGAAGTAAATCGTGAGAAAGATATCAATAGCCGGACCGTCGCCGATGACAGTCCGGCTTTTTGTTATTTGCTGATTTATGGGCTGTCCCATTAAGGGAAGTCAGGTTTGTCCGACTTCATCGCCCGCTGATAACATTTTTCTGCTTCAGCAGTTTGGCCCATTCTGATGTACGCATCGCCTTTGCCCTTGTGTGCCTCGAGCATGCCGGGATCGATGGACAGGGCTCGGTCGAATGCGGCCAGAGCTTCTTCAAAGCGTTCGAGCTTGAGCAATGCATTCCCCTGATGAAACCAGGGCGGCGCGAAAAATGTATCCTTGCTGACTGCACGCTGAAAGCTGGCAACTGCCTCCTCGTACCGGCCAAGATTGTTCAAGCACTCGCCGTGCGAGGACCATATGCTGGCGCGGAAAGGATCGAGCTGAGAAAGTTTTTCATAACAGGAAAGAGCCTCATCCCACTTCTTCAGTTTCATCAAACAGGCGGCTTTCAAGTCCCACAAACCGATCTGGCGCTCGTCGGCTTTCAATGCGTTGTCCGCGCACTGCAGGGCACCATCGAAAAGCCCTTCTTTGAAGAGCCTATTCGCTCTGTTTACCCAGTGATGCAGGCTCTCGAAGGTGGTCATCAGCCCCGCCAATTGCTCGAGATTGGTATTCCT
>DATNRC010000567.1:0-6110 GCA_036703705.1 Candidatus Obscuribacterales bacterium | reverse complement strand
TCTCCCGCCCCGGCAGCGTTTCGATAAGGATGCTGGCGGGGCGTTGTTTAAGAACCCGGGGTTTTGGCCGCATGGCAGCCGCGGTGAATGAAAAAAAATGCACAAGTCAAGGACAGGCTTGGCAGAAGGTTAGGTTGCGTTAATTCCGCTGTGATATGTTGAGTGCCCATTACGGCGTATGCTCGCCAGGGGTTGCCAGTAGTCGCTTTGCGCCCATGGTGTCATAAATTCGGCAGGCACCACGAGTGGTTGCTGGATTCTGAAGTCGAGCACGACGTGCCGCAAGCGTCTCATTGTAAATAGCCTCAAGGTTGTCATTTAATTAATGTTTGCGGCTTAAATCGCTTGCCTGCGCTGTTGTGATGTGCAAAATTAGCAATTGTAAAAGTCTTGAATCCAAGACGGGATAAACGTCTTCGGACTCGGCGGCGCGGTTTGACTTTCTAGTGACAATTCCGATAATATGCACTGTCGGTCGACCATCAAGTCCCGCGCTGATGAGTGGGATACAGTGATGAGGAGCCTGGTGATAACCCGGTAATTAGCGATGACTACAGTATTGAGCAGCGAACGGGAAAAGTTGGAATTGGAAAATCTCCCGGAATATACAAGGGAAGAAGACGAGCCGAAGAAGGACGTCAGCAACGCCATGCCCGCCAAGACGCAGGAAAAAAGGGAGCGGGTGCAAGCGCAGGAAGTGACTCCGCCTACGGCGGCGAGCAATGATAATGAAGACGTGCTCGAGGCGCTGTGGCCCGGGGTGCATCACGATTTTACCCAGCCGGTGCGGCGTGGTCCGAGTTTTTACTTGACGATTGGTTTCATGGGTGGTGCAGTTGTTTCACTCATGGCAGTGTGGGCTTTCAGCGCTGCTACAAGCCTCATCACATCGTCTCCTGCTCCGGAGCAAAAGCAAATCGTCATGGCGCGTGGCGCAAATGTAAAAGCGCCCGCGCCGGAACAAGCCGGTCAGCAGCCCCCTGCCGGAGGCGAAGTGATCGTCCCTCTGGCTGCTACTTATGAAGTGGCTGAAGGCGACACTCTTGCTGCAATTGCAATTAAAAACTACAAGCACGTCAGTCCGCGGCTCATCGACGAGATTTGCAAAGCGAACGGCATGCGCAATGCCAATGTTCTGAGCTTGGGACAAAAACTCGTTCTTCCGGAGTATCGCAAGAATACCAGTCAGGTAGCTGCTTCCAGTTCCACACAGGTGCAGTAGCGAATTGACTGATCGGGCTGATCTGAGTGTTGATGGCGTTCTTTCGCTCCTCAACCGGCATCTTTCCACATACGAGCACAGACCGCAGCAGATCGAGCTGGCGCATGCCATAGAGCGTGCCTTCAGTGAGCGGACAATCGGTATTTTCGAGGCCGGGACCGGAACCGGCAAAAGTTTTGCCGCTCTTATTCCGGCAATTCTCTCCGGCAAAAAGGTGGTAGTTTCCACCAACACCATATCGCTGCAAGAGCAATACATCCGCAAAGACATTCCCACGCTCAAATCGATTCTTCCGTTCCAATTCGAGGCGGTGCTCCTCAAGGGGCGCGGCAATTATCTCGGTTTGAGGCGTTGGGAGGATCACCTTCTCGAGCAAGCGGCTGATGATCGGCTCATCGATTGGGTCCATAATACCGCATCTGGTGACATTTCCGAATTGGATTTCGTGCCGCCGCTTGACGTCTGGACTGAGATCAATTCCGACTCAGATGACTGCATGCGTCAGAAATGTCCTCATTATGCAAATTGCTTTTACTTCGAGGCCAAGCGACAGGCGGAAAAGGCCGACATCATTGTTGTCAATCATGCCTTGTTGCTTGCTGACGCCGCCTCGGACGGATTCATTCTCCCTCCCTATGATTATTTGATTGTTGATGAGGCCCATCATTTGCCGGATGTGGCCACTGATGTTTTCAGCGCTTCCGTGAGCAGCCGCGGAATTCGCATGCTTGCAAGCAAGGCTTTGAAGAAGGTGCAGGCGCCACCAGGTTTGATTCGCGATATCGAATTCGAGGCAAATGAGTTTTTTCACCGATTGTCGATGCAATGCCCGGCCATTCGCACCCGCTTCAGACATCCTGTGGATGGTGCAGCAGATCTGGGACTCAGTCTGCAGGCGCTCGAGAAGTGGCTTGATGAGCAGACGTTCGAGCATGTTCTCGATGTCGGGCAGGAGCGCGAAAAGGCGAAACTGAGAGCGAGAGCGCTTTTGACTACGGTCAAGGGATATATAAACTGCCTTGAGCTAATGGCCGATCCCAGCCCGGAATGGGTTGTCTGGGCTGAGCGCGGCGACATGTCCGGACAGAGGTTCGAGGTCGTAGCGGCGCCTCTTGATGTAGCCTCTTATATTCGCTCGTCGTTGCTGTCGCGGCCCGGCACGGGCTCATCCGTTTTTATGTCGGCAACCATGGCTACCGGCGGCGAAGATCCGTTCTCATTCTTCAAACGCAGCACCGGTATCGAAGGGCATGTCATCCAGGCGCGTGTCAGCAGTCCGTTCAACTTCCAAAAACAAGCATTGCTGTATCTGCCGCGCTCGTTGCCGGAGCCCAATCACCCTGATTTTGTGGGCAGGGCTGCCGCAGAAATCGAGCGCATACTGGAGAAAACGAGAGGACGAGCATTCGTCTTGTTTACGAGCCGGAATGCGCTCGGGACCACTTATGAATTGCTGGCGCCCCAGCTCATGTACCCCTGTAAGAAGCAGGGCGAGATGCCCAGGCAGAGGTTGATCGAGTGGTTCAAGGAGACACCAAACGCAGTGCTTTTCGGCACTGCGAGCTTCTGGGAAGGAGTCTCTGTCGAGGGCGAACAGCTGAGCTGCGTGATCATCGATCGCATTCCTTTTCAATCACCTGACGATCCCGTGTATGAGGCGCGCTGCGATGCCATGAAAGATGACCCGGAGCGCAGCTGGTTCAACGACCTCGCCCTTCCGCACGCGACAATGAGATTGAAGCAGGGCGTCGGCCGCCTGATCCGCACGCAGAAAGATTGCGGATTGGTTGCTCTTCTCGATTCGCGGCTGACCGGCAAACAGTACGGAAGACGGATACTGGAGTGCATGCCGCCCATGACGATCATTCGCAGCGTCGAAAGCATCGAGTCGCTCGATGACGTGTTTGGCGGCGATATTGTCAATCCGATTTTGACGTAGCTTCCGGGGTGGAGCGCGATTCGGATGTGAGTTCGGATTCGGAAGCTGCCTCGGGGTCAAAGTCGCTTGGATCGTGGCGCACAAGACAGAGAGATACGGGCGAATGATCTACGAGATAGTGCACGATCGGATCTTTCTTCATAAGGAAGAATGACTGGCCGCCGACGCTTGTGGTGCCGACGAAGAGGAGATCGGCTTGCAGCTCTTGCGCGACTTTGACGATGCCGGGTGCCACCTCCCCTACCTGCACGATTCCGGAGGCTTCGATTCCCTGCTCTTTGAGACGCGCCACCACTTCGTCTATCTGGCTCCTTGCTTTATCTATGGGACGGTCGCTTGAAATGAGCTGCGCGACCACTCCAACTTTCTGCGGATCGGGAATTATGCGCACGAGCACGACTTCCGCACCCATTGCTTTGGCGTGACGGGACGCCACCTCCACTGTTCTGGTGCTGCGTTTTGTACTGCTGAAAGCGACCACGAATCGCATTGCTTTTCGATCTACTCCTCTAATTTTACGGATGCCAGATGAAACGGAGGATAATGTAGCTCACCGCTGCCAGCGTGGCTGCCACCGGCAGTGTCAGCACCCATGCTAACACAATTAGTTTCAGAGTCTTGGGATTGAGCGTGCCTGCGCCGTGGACGGGAACAGTCCCTCCGGCCACTGCCGAACTCAATGTGTGGGTTGTGCTGATCGGCGCACCAATGGCGGAGGCAATCATGATAATGGTGGCGGTAGCCATCGAGGCGCCAAATCCCTGAGCATGACTCAAACGCTCGCGACTGATCTTTGTCCCCACTGTGCGAATTACGCGCCAGCCTCCGATGATCGTTCCCAGAGCAATCGCCAATGCAGCTGACGCCACGACCCAGTTAGGAACGTGATTCGCAGTATAGCCTGCCGAGGCAAAATGAGTGGCAAGTATGAGTGTGATGATGCCCATCGTCTTTTGCCCGTCGTTGCTTCCGTGGCTGAAGCTCACGGAGGCACTGGACAGAATGTGCAACCAGCGCATCAGCTTAGGATGGGATTGCTCGCTGCCCCCGGGATTTTCTTTGTCCTTTGAAACCTGCAGCGCTACCCAGGTAAGGAACATTCCTGCCGCAAAGCCTGTCAACGGAGAAATGAGCAGAGCAAGCAAAACTTTCTGCAGTTCGCGCCATTCGACTCCGTCGATGCCTGCTGCCGTGACGCCGGCGCCAAACAAGCTTCCTATCAGGCAGTGAGACGAGCTTACCGGTATTCCAAACCACCACGTAATGAGATTCCACAAAACAGCTGCCACCAATACTGCTACCACGATGGGAAGAGTCACTGTTTCTTGGGGGATGATCTTGGTAATGACGAGGGCAACGCATGTGCCCACGATGAGCGCCCCGATGAAATTCAGGATGCCGCTCATTACAATCGCTACGGTGGGCTTCAGGGCCTTAGTGTAAATGACTGTGGCAACGGCATTAGCCGTGTCGTGAAAGCCGTTTACAAAGTCAAAACCCAGAGCCAGTACGATCGCCAAAACCGCGACTACTGTCTCCACATTCATCAACTACAAACCTTCCTGTGCCTGCATCTGTCTCATCGTATTCCAACCCCATTCATAACAGAGCAGAGGTTAAGGTCGGATTAAGCGCATTAGGTATATGTTAGGTCAGAAACCGTGCACTGCCTCGACGGCTTCCAGATAAGCTGGATCTAAATACACCCAGAGATCGCCGGGCCGCCAGTCCATTGGTCTTCTCAATAGGTATCTGTAAACCAGAAGTTGTCGAATGATGCGCCGGGCTGTCGGATTGTCTTCGCCTCGCCTATCATTAGCCAGGCGCGTGCGCAGCTGGATGGCTTCTCTTTTGGTGTAGCAAAGTGCCGGGCCGCCATTGAAGCCTTTTGAGCGGCACAATACAGCAACTTTCCCCGAGGGTTGCGGCCAGCCCAAAACATAAAAAGCGTCGTTCATCATTTCAGTGTCTATGATAATTCATGCGCGCCAGTTGTCCAATGAAGGTTAGCCAATAATGCAGAGTTTCGGCAATATCGTCGTCTTCCACCCCGCTGCCATCGGGGACGCGTTGCTGGCTACTCCCGTGGTTACGACTCTCAAGCAGAATTTTCCTGCTGCCAAGTTAACATACTGGAGCCATCCGGAGCTGAAGCAACTGCTGCTGGGGCTATGCCCGAGCATTGATGAGTTTGTTGACTACGTCCGGGAATCGTCATTCTTTGACATTCTTCGCTCTATGGAGCGACTGAAGCCTGATCTTTTTGTAGATCTTTCCAACTCCGGGAAGACGAGAATGCTGCCATGGTTCACGCGCAGGAAGATTTTGCGTTATCGCAAGCAAAGTCCCCACGCGGAAGTCATCCAGCACGCAGTCCATAACTTTCTGGAGACGATTCATCCTGTCTGTTCCGAGTTTCCGGCGCAGTTTTTTCCCACCATTTTTCCTGATGCGCTGGCCGAGGAAGTGCTGCCTCAGCTGCTCGAAGCTGTGCCGGCAAAAGATTTGCCTTTCATTGGGCTCGTTCCCGGTGTTGGACGTCATCGTCCTCACCGCGCGTGGATCCCTGACGGCTGGATATATCTCCTGCGCTTCCTCGTTGAGCAAAGGACATATCTCCCTGTAATAATCGGCGGTGAGGAGGATATCCCTTTGTGCGACGCCATCGTCGAACAATTCAAGAACGACTGCTTAAATGTGGTGGGCAAACTTTCATTGCCCCAAACGGCAGCCGTGCTCAAGAAATGTCAGGTGGTCGTTGCGGGCGATACCGGTCCCGCGCATCTTGCAGTCGCTGTGGGTACGCCTGTCATAGGTCTCTACGGACCGACTTTCCCCGCCCGCAGCGGGCCATACAATTGCGAAGGGCTGATCATCGATCAGTCCGCAGCGTGCCGGTGCCACGGCAATAAAGTGTGCTTGTTTGCCAGACCCGACGCCCCTGGAGAG
>DATNRC010000566.1:0-6741 GCA_036703705.1 Candidatus Obscuribacterales bacterium | reverse complement strand
CAATAATGCGCCTGCCACAAAGCCGCCTGACAAGACGGCACAAATGCGACTTCTCAAACTTCGCGTGAGAAACGAATCGCGAATGCGGCGAAAAGCCTCAAACCGTCTCACGCAATCATTCATTGATGTAAAACTCATTCGTCGTCGGATTTCTTCCCAAGTTTTCCCAGTGAGATGTCCGACTGATGGTGAAATTGAAGGGCGCATTCAGCCCCGGTATTTTCTTCGGTCCGATGTTGCAAACGATGAGAGGCGAAACTTCCAGCTCGGCGCTCAGCTCCAGCTCGTACTGATAAGGCCCGCCGGGACCATCCGGCAAATAGTGGCTGGGAATTCTTTTTGGTTGATCCACCGAGGCCTGAACGCTGCCGTCTGCCGGTTTGGTAATCAGCATTGTCAGGTTGTAGCGCTTGGGATTCACACCGCCAATGCGTTTGAGCATCGTGCCCATGCCTGGATCTTCTTCCAGTTGCTGCCACGCGCGAGAAAATGTTTCTGCTCTGGAAAGATTGCCTACGTAGCTGTTGACGATGTTGAATGCCAATGCCCAGCGAACGGGGATAATACCGAAATCAACAAGCGGAATGACAAAGCACACGATGAGCGCCACCACGGCAGCGCCAAACTCGGCAGCCTGCGCAGCACCTCGCGGTTCGCGACGCCTCATTCGAACAGCGGAAAGAGTATGCTTGTTAGTTGATTGCATCAGCATTTTGTAAGCTCTATTACTGCCAAGAATATCATGCTTGATAAGCAGCATAAGGCTATATCCGGTAAAATCTCATTGCGAATTGAATTCTAAGCGCGCCGGCCATCTTTTGCGAGAATCTCTTCAATGATCGAAGGCAAACAGCAAGGAAGAAAGCAGGGAAACATGCTTCTTTTGACTTGCTTGATTGGCGGTCTTGTCCTCATTGTCTTGCTGATTGGCATAACAGTAGCCCTTCTGTTTCATTCGCAGTCGCGCTTGCAGGCGCAAGCCGATCGGCTCGCGCTTGCCATGGCGGAGCGATTGAACCGGAACGACCGCCTTGGTCAGATGAACAACATGCTGGAGCTCTCGCGCGAGCTTGTTTTCGCTTCCAGGAAAGATGAGGAGTCCGCTCACGAGCGCACCCCTCACATCGAGCCTTTGGCAAAGCAATTGCTTGAAGAAGCGCGGGAAGGCGCCCGACTCGTTAACGAAGAGAGAACGTCCCTTGCGCAGCTCACAAACAATGAATTGAAAGAGATGGTCAGGCAAAGCACAGAGATTCTCGAGTCGAGCGCTCAGTTGCGCCTGCCATGGATTCGCACAAGCGCGCCTGTCATCGACAGGCTGGAAACGGGCCGGATAGTCGCGGTAGAAAGCAACGCACAAGCTCCGCAAGGGCTTCCAGAACTGAAGGAAATGGATCTTGTCAGGCGTTACATCCGATCGGACACGCAGTTTTATCGGGCGGGCGTCAACGCAAAGCTCGTTAGCGCCGACAGCGATCTCGATTATAAGTTTTCTTCACTCCCCGCTCCTGTGAAAGGCACTGTTTCGCCCGCGCGCCTGACATCCGGCGCCGTATTCCGGCGCACAAACACATTGGTGGACAGCACAGCCTGGCTGGGCGGCAACAACATCGAACAATTGCCGTCAGCTCTCAAATTAGAATTGACGGGAATGGTAGCGACGGACCTGACCGCGGGCAATTTCCAGTCAAGACGGGTCACCGCCGTTGGTGCCGCCAGCGGTGCCATGCCCCTTCCTTGATGGCGTGGGGTGCTCCTTACCTTTACAGGATCTTTCAAGACTTGCCGTCATCGCGAATGCAGTATCCTTGCCCCGGCATATTGTGGATTACTGAAGTTTGAGATCCTGCATCGAGCTTCGCTCTGATTCTGCTTACCACAGTCTTTACTGTTAAAGGTGAAACGTCGGACTCTGATGACCACGCCTGGTTCACTATCTGTTCTGCAGTCAGCCTTCCAGGACCGGGAGAAGTCAAGAGACGACAATCCAGTTTGTTGTGCATCCAACGTCCTTTTTTAAAATCAAATGTTTCAGGTCAAGTTTCAGCTCCCGCCAAGGATATGGACAAGGCTTGTCGCCATGGAAGCGCCCAGGGGACACTATGATCAACACTTAATTGGGAGCTCGGGAACCACGAACGCCTTCACCTTTACAATTGTGTTCTGCTATGCGCAGCAGGACGGTCCTTTTGCACAACGCCAAACAACAGAACCGGAGTAAATTCGCGGGCGAACTCCTCAAGGCGCCGCCATTTTGGGCTGTGGTTATTTTCGCCTGTTTCAACGTCACTTTGTATTTATGGCAGCCAAGAATCAATGTCGCCCCGGCCGACCTGCCTGTGCGCACGTCGTGGGAGTGGTGGCGCGCGCGCTCATTTGAAAGTGAGAAGGTTGCACCAGATATAGTACTACTGGGCTCGTCACTGATTATGATACCAGCGACCTTAGCCGATGTGGAATTCCTCCAGCAAGACATAGATGCAGTACGTCATACGCGCGTAGTCAGCCTGGAAAGGCGCCTGCAAAATGAGGGCGCAGGCAATCAGATCAAGTCTTTCAACTTTGCTCTGCCTGGAGCGATGATTTCCGACGATTACATGGTGACGCGGGCGCTCCTTTCAGGTGAGCGCAAACCGCGCGTCCTGGTTTTGGGACTGTCGCTCAGGGACTTCATCGACAATGGTGTGGAAGCGGCGACGGCCACGCCTGCCTTCCAATATTTCCGTCACTACTTTCCCTTGAAAGATATTGAGACTCTCGTGGCACCGACCCTGCCCGGGCGTTTTGAATTCTTGCAAAGTCAAATTCTTTTCTTATGGGACAAGCGGCTCCAATTGCAGGCTCTCGCCTCGGGCGCCCTTAGATGCCTGGCAAGCGGCATGCTGGGAACATCAAATATGTCCGCGGCACAAGCTGCGTTTCTCAAAGCAAGCCTGACCAGCGCCGCGGATGAGGGCGAAGACATGACCTCGGCCACTTGCGTGAGAGAAGGCGCGTTCATTCACAGACCAAACACCGTCCGCCCTTTTAAGGACAACACAAGGGAATATCGCAAGCGCTTCCGCACCGCGCATCAAGAATTGTTCAACAATCAAGTTGTTTTCCTGGAGCGGCTGCTCGCGCTCGCGAACGAGCGCGGCATTGAAGTGGTCATCGTCAACATGCCCTTGACGGAGCGAAACATGAAGCTGATGC
This sequence comes from Candidatus Obscuribacterales bacterium, assembly GCA_036703705.1. GTDB lineage: Bacteria > Cyanobacteriota > Vampirovibrionia > Obscuribacterales > Obscuribacteraceae > DATNRC01. The sequence goes on along the minus strand of DATNRC010000566.1, from coordinate 3,546 downwards.
CAAAGGGTTCTTATGCTCAGTATCTTTCGGCGCTGCAAAGCGCATCAATAAAATACGGCGCCAGGGTCTTCGATATGAACGATCAGCGATCTTTTCTCGTCAGCGATTTTCTGGACAGCGTGCACCTGAATGCAAGCGGAAGCAAAAAATTCGTCGATAAGCTTGCCGCGTACATGTCGCGCGATGGCGCTGTTCGCTCTGCTTTGCTGTCGCCCGCCGAACAACCAACAAATGAGTGCTCCAGGCCTAATGTGACGATGTAAATGGTTCTTTTATTTCTTGACACTCATCAGGCAGAACAGCTCTTTGCCTTTGCGTGATGGGACCGAATCCGGCGGTTCGAAGACGATGTCGAAGCTGAAAAGCTCCTTGAAGGTCGCGAAGATGTCGTCATTTGTCGTGGCAAACGGGGCGCCGCCGCCCTGACGCTCTATCAGCCAGAAAACAGCAATGAGCTTGCCGGTTGGCTTCAACAGATCCCTCAATGTGTATGCGTATTGTTTGCGGCGCGAAGGATGGATGGAGCAAAAGAAAGCGTGATCGAGCGCATAATCGAAATAACCATCATAGTCATGCATGTCGAAGACGTCGCGCTCGAGCAGGAAGCCTTTGCTGTTGAGAACGCCCGCTTGTTGAAACTTTTGCTGTGTAGCCCTGATCGCCGACGGCGCGAAATCAACCCCGTGGACTTCGAAGCCGCGCGAGGCGAAAAAGAGCGCGTCATGCCCGGTGCCGCAGCCGGCAACGAAGATTCGCCCGGGCGGCACTTTGTAAGGCGAATCGAGGAATGTCTTGAGCGGAGGCGAAAAAGTATTGAGCTCCCAGGGTGTCTTTTGCATCCTGTAGAGAATTTCCCAGTATTCCCGATCGTCTACTGTGGGTCTTTTGTTTACGTCTGTGGTCATTGAACCTCGATGAAGCTACTAAAATGCCGGGTCTGGGAAGCTCATCGGTATTTCACAACGCTAGAGGCTTGCACTCATCTACCTTACTACCACACTTGCTGACCTGTAAACCACGTATGGGGCTTGGAAGCGCACCAAGGGGGTGTGCTTACCTTATGCATAGTTAACATTTTTGCTGCGGATGTGCATCCTACAAATTGGGCAGCCGCGTGTCACTAGGTGATGACGCATGCTCATCAAAAAGAAGCAAAATTGATGACCGGACGTCATCACTAGACAATTCTCGAGGGCGTCAGTGGAAATCGCGGGCGGGCAAGGTGGGATTGCCAGGCAAGAGCGGCAGTTTCTCGAAGTGCTCGGCAATTATGTTTAAGACACCTTCTTCTGCTTGAAGGCGCCCTTTCACTGCCATAAACGACGAGCGCATGATCAAATGCCTGTACTGCTCGAATAAATCGGGGCGAACAATAATATTGGCCACTCCTGTTTCGTCTTCCAGAGTGATAAAAACAAATCCTTTCGCAGTTTCCGGTCGCTGCCTGCAAATAATGCCACCAGCCACTGTCAATTGCGTTCCATCAGCATGGCGGCCCAGGTTGACGCAAGCAGCGATGCCTTTACTTTCAGCCCATTGCCGGTAAAACGTCATGGGATGCTCGCCGATAGAAAGCCCTAATGTCTTATAGTCGGTGACCATTTGCTCGACCGGGCTCATGGGCGGATTGTTTTCTTCTTGATAAGGCGGCAGCAAATCGAGAAGTGGTGTTTCCTGCACCTTTTTCAAGCGGGAAAGAACCTGCCATAGAGCTTTTCGACGGCCGGGATAGAGACTTTCGAAAGCTCCCGCCCGCGCCAGCTGTTTGAGATCGGACGGAGTGAGCCCGCTTCTTTCCATTACATCTTCAAGAGAAACAAATTTGCCGCCATTTTTATATGCAGCTTCCAGCAGTTTTTTTGCCTTGTTCCCCAATCCATGCACATATCTGAGTCCAATCCTCAGAGCGGGTTTGCCCTCGGGTGTCGTTCGCCCTAATGCGGAATCAGCAAAGGAAATGGGATTGCTAACCGCTTCGAGCGTGCAATTCCATTCGCTCTTCGCCAGATCAACTGGCCTCACCTCCACACCATGGCGCAAGGCATCTCTAATCAAAGTTGCCGGGCTGTAGAAGCCCATGGGTTGAGCATTTAAAATCGCGCAGTAGAATTCCGGGGCATAGTATTTCTTGAGATGCGCCGACGCATAAACAAGGAGCGCGAACGATGCGGCATGGCTTTCGGGAAATCCGTAATTGGCGAAAGCTTTGAGCTGGTGGGTTATGGTGGCGATAGCCTCTTCGGAGAACTCATTTTTCCGCATGCCGATTTCCAACTCATGGCAAAGCTTTGCCATTTTCTCGGCCGAGCGCTTATGACTCATGACCCGCCGCAAATTATCGGCCTGCGCCGGCGTAAAACCAGCAGCGACAATGGCAAGCCTCATGCCTTGCTCTTGAAATAGAGGCACACCTAAAGTGCGCTCGAGAATCGGTTTTATTGACGGATGGAGATAAGTCACTTCCTCCAGACCGCGGCGGCGCCTCAAGTAGGGATGAACGATATTGCCCTGGATTGGCCCAGGACGGACTATGGCAATAGAAACTATGATGTCGTAAAAGCGCTGTGGATTGATGCGCGGCAGGATGCTCATCTGTGCCCGCGACTCGACTTGAAAAACGCCTATAGTGTCAGCTCTGGCCAGCATCTCATAAATCTGCGGATCGCGCATATCGAGCTGTCCGATATCAATATCAACATCACGAAATTCCTTGACCAGCTTCAAGCCTTCCTGAAGCAAAGTCAGCATGCCCAAGCCCAGAAGATCGATCTTGATCATGCCGACAAGCTCAATATCATCCTTGTCCCATTGAATTACAGTGCGCGCTTCCATGGCCGCCGGCTCGATGGGAACAATCTCGCCGAGAGGCTCTCCACACAGAACAAAGCCGCCGACATGAATGGATCGATGACGGGGCAATTGGTGCAATCCTGCCACCACCTTGATCAACTGCTGGACGCGCCTGTCTCTCCCGTCGAGCCCGGCGCGTTCGGCACCTCCTGAAGCCAAATTCAGAGCAGCATCACGCGCCTCGTAATGATGCGACTCGCAAGAAAGCGCATCCGCCTGCTCCTGAGAAAAGCCAAGCACGCGCGCAGCATCTCTTACCGCGGATCGGCCGCGATAAGTGATCACTTCGCAGACCATGGCGGCATGTGCTCTGCCGTACTTCTCATAAACATATTGAATTACCTTTTCCCGCTCTTGATGGGCAATATCAAGATCGATATCGGGCGGCTCGTTGCGTCCCTCGGAAAGAAAGCGCTCAAAAAGCAATTCCATTCCTATGGGGTCCACGGCAGTAATCATCAAGCAATAACAAACCGCGGAATTTGCCGCTGAGCCTCGCCCTTGAACGGCTATGCCTTGAAAGCGGGCAAAATTGACGATATCCCACATAATGAGGAAATACGGCGCCAGGCCCATGCTCGTGATCATGGACAGCTCATGATTGATTTGTTTGATGTGCTTCTCGCTCAGATGTGGATAACGCTTTTGCGCGCCTTCCCAGACAAGCTTCTCCAGAAGACCGTTGTGCGTGCTTCC
>DATNRC010000565.1:0-3563 GCA_036703705.1 Candidatus Obscuribacterales bacterium | reverse complement strand
GCCCAAGGAGAGCTTGGAGGCCCGGGGAAGGGTGAAATCCCGATCTTCGGAGGCACTGACTTGAAGCAGGTGTTAGCTGACGCGAGTGCATGCTTTGAACCGGTAATAACAGGAGAGGAGCAAGTTGCCGGACGTGTTGCTCATAAGATCGATTTAGGTGCTAGCAAATGTCCAAGTGCTTCTGCACCAAGCTTTAACGGGCCGAGAACTGTCTGGATTGATAAGGAAACCTTTTTCGTTCTCAGATACACCATTCTTCATGCTGACGGTCCGCAGCCGATCCAAAACATGGAAGTTACGAATGTCATCTACAACCTGGACATAAGCGACGAGATCTTCACGTTTACCCCGCCGACAGGTGCTGTTACTGACGGTGCCCCATCTCCAGAAGAACGAGCGCCGGTCAATGTAGCGCAAGTTGTTAGGGATCTGGCGAACCAGGTGGATTTCGAACTCTTCGTGCCCCACCGAATTCCTTCAGGCTTTTTAGCGCGCCGCGTTGGCCTGGATCTGCTGCTGCCCTGGCAACAGCTATCCATAGATTATGTTCCATCCGAGCGCAAGGAGCAGAATGTACCAGCAGCGATCATTGGATTCACCGTGATACAGCGAAAAGCTACAGCCACGGTGATAGCTGATCAAATCCAGGGGGCAGAGCAAGCAGACATAGCCGGTCGCTCAGGCTGGTTGAAACGAGGCGAGAAATCTGAAGCTGGCACCGGGACTCCATCAGCAGCAATTGTAGAACGCAATGGAACACTAATCATTGTGTTCAGCTTTGAACTACTGCCTGAGGCCTTAATTGATATTACAGCTTCCATGGAAGCAGCGAGTCGATAAGGGAAAAGAGAACCGAACGAGAGGGTAAAGCGATGGACGAACGCTTAGCTAAAACTGTGCTGAAGAATATAGAGAAGCAGTTTCCTGACAGGAACGTTCTTCGTGTGGACCTAGATGATCTTGTAGTCACCGTATTCGGCTCAAAGGGACCGTCTGAAGGAGTTAAAGAGGCAATCGAAAAACAACTTGCTCGAAATCAGCTAACAACAATTGTGGACATTCAGGAAGTACGATGGGTGCGATGTACGAAGTCCCTTGAAGATGAATCGATGTTTAGAGCGGTCGGCCAGCGTCCGGGCCGCCAAGCGGACACTGTTGGGTGGGACGACCGAGGAGTTCTTCTTGTTTGCTCATTCGATCAGCCACACCGCCACGAATGGCCCGATTATTACATTCCGCTGAACCCCTATCCCTTTATGCAATAACTTGGAGTCAGAGGGCTTTACAACATCTCGCCTTTGAGCGAAGAGAGAAAGCCTGTGCTCTGACGGCCGACGAGGAGCAAAGGATTTGAGCAGTTATTGACGATTTTATATTATAGGGGCCTAATATGCCCCACACCATAAGGCGGCGAGGTGTAGTCTTGACTAATTTAGAAATGGCGTCACAAATGCTCTCACGCTTTCGATCCCGTAGCAAGTTCACGGATCTCCTAACGGCCATCGACGTCCTTCTTAAGGGCGCAAGAGGGGACGGGACGCCTGATACGAAAGGGGCGATTCTACTAGAGCTCGGCCGTGCGCTGATTTCACGCTACAAGCTGGGTCATCAAGTCGAGGATCTTAAGGGTGCCGAGTCGGCCTTGGAGTACGGCTTGAGCTTAACGTCTCCAGATAGCGGACTTTGGTCCGATCTATCTGAATATCTGTCACGTGTGTATTCTAACGCTGTGGCCGAAGGTGGTGAGGGCAGGATTATGTTTGGCATCGGCAAAGCACGAAACCAGATGCGCAGTCTAGCAGTGGCCGCACTCAATACGACCGACAGGACTTCCCCTTTGTATCCCTCTCGCTTGTACACGCTTGCCCATTCGGATCTCGTTGCTTGCTTGGACGACATAGCCTATTTGGGCTCTGACCAGGAGTTGCAAACTTCTCTTCTTGAGCGAGCTCTAAACAATCTTGAGGAGGCGTTACGTCTTCAACCGGGCAGTGAACTTCGGTCAATGATTTATTTTGACAAAGCACTGTGTCTGAGTGTTCAGATGGCTATAGCGCCTGAACACAATCCGCCTGTTATAAACGTTGTCAACAGCCTCCGGCATTCACTAAACGCTGCGATTCAAAGTGAGGACCAACTGTTGGTTTTGAAATCGGCCGAATACCTGGGCCGCTCCTTGGCTGCTATAGAACAATGGCACGACTCCGCTAACGCTTACCGGCTTGCCCTAGTTACTGCAAGAGCTATCCTCTCTGAGCAAGATTCGCTGCTTGATCGCGAACCCTGGCTGAATCAAATGCCACGCCTTGGCTCCTACGCCGCCTATGCGCTGGCGAAGGGAGCGGCTCCCGAGGAAGCAATTCAGGCGTTGGAGCTATTTCGTGGCCACTGGGGTTTTGAAGAATCAATACCAAATATTAGACTGAAAGAGATTTATACCTTATTGCACGAACATCAATCCGGTATCGCATATCTGGCCTGTACACCAATTGGTTCAGTTGCCATTTCGGTTACATTGGATCGGAATAAGTTCCCACGTATAGAAGCCGACTTCGTCGATGCCCTTGACGAAGCAAAGGTTGATGCTGTACTAGGTATTCAGTCCGGCGCTCTGAGAGTCGGGGCACGCCCCCGAGAGGCGACTCCTTGGGAACTTCTTCGGGCGTTTGTGGGCGATACTGCGGCGGACATAGGCCATCCACCATCAAGCGCGGCACACCATTCTGTGCTCCGCACACTCCACGCTTTCTTTGGTATAAAGCCTGGGACTTTTCTTCGCGGCTACTTGAGTGTTGTCGGCAAGGAACGTGATAACAAAGAATCGGACGAGGCCGCGTTGAGACGTTACATTTCAACGATAAATGCATGCTGCGAGTTGATGGGTCCGCTAATGACGCCAGTGGCTCAAGCGTTACGGACCGCTGGCATTCAACAGGTACTCTTGATCCCAGATTCAAAAATCGGGCTGCTACCCCTGCACGCCTCGTTGGTCACGTTGGATGATGAACGAGGCTACTTCTGCGATCTTTACGAAACGTCCGTACTGAATTCAGCTAAGGCTCAATATCTAATAACCCGACGCGAGAGCCTCAGCGGAATCGGCAAAGGCAGCAAAGCGATTTTTGTAGTTGCCAATACCTTGGCTGAGGACCCCGACCAGGCACTGCCTTGGTCTGAAGTCGAGATGTCGTGGATAACCGACGCGTTTCCCGACGGAGCCGTGACCTCGATTAGCCGCGGAGGATCCATTGGAGAAATTGTGCAAGGCATAGAAAACAGCGACATTTCACACTTGGCTTGCCATGGCACCTTCGACCCGGACTACCCGTGGCGTTCGGGCATTGAGCTGGCGAACGCGCGTCTCACAGTCGGGGATATGCTTTCAGGCCAAATTTTTGAGGACCACAGACTAGTTGTATTCTCGGCATGTCAGACAGCGGTGACCGACTTCAAGAGATTACCGGAAGACATGTTCGGACTGCCAATGTCTGCGATTTTCTCGGGAGCCAAGAATTGCATCGGCACGATGTGGCCGGTCAATGATCTGCCGACCGCTCTTTTCT
>DATNRC010000564.1:0-18264 GCA_036703705.1 Candidatus Obscuribacterales bacterium | reverse complement strand
AACGCCTCCCTTAAAGCCTTTTCTGCCGCCTTTGCCAAAGCCAGTCCCACCGCCACAGTCACCGTCTAAGCCATTACCCAACCCCTTTCCATGGCCGTGTCCCTTGCCAAACCCGCCACCCAGTCCGCCGTCACCATCGCAATCTCCGATTGTGTGTTCGTGTCCGGCGCCCCGTCCTTCGCCTCTATTGCCCGACCATTCTCCTTCAGAACGCCAGCCGCCCTTGCCGAAGCCCTTGCCGTCATCGCCGCGTCCCGGCGCCACCCAGTCACTGCCTTTATGTCCTTTACCGCCGCCGTCAAAGTCAAAACCGCCGCCACCCTTGCCGTGCCCGCCCTTCGCCATTACAGGCGAGAACGCAAGACCAAAGGCAACGGTTAATGCCAGCGACAGAATAGAAAAGTTCTTGCCTTGCTTATTCATCTTTTAATCCCCTGATTCTCGCCATCAGCCTGGCTGGTGATTCGCATCTATGGCGCCGCCTCAATCGAGCGCCGCACTCGAGCCACCCATGGAAGTATGCCCTCTGCATTCTACACGGTACAACTGTCCCCTCGCCCGGCAACGCCTTTTTACATTGAATCGTCAATGAGAAATGGTTTAAGTGAAGTATCGGAGCGCAAGAAAAGCGGGTGGCGGGGCTGATTTTTAAAGGTCAAGCCAAAACTGAAGAGCGGAAATTCCCTGATGAGCGAAAGAACGACGTGGTTCCGCCCTCGGAAAGTGCCCCAATTGCCCCAGGCGACTATCACTCTCGATGCTCTGGCGACGGCATCCGCAATGAATTGGTCGTTCAAGGAGCCGATCGGATTCTTGTGGGCAATGAGCATCTTTGGCTCTTTGGTTCGCAAGCCAAACAAATTGACCACTTCCAGAGAGCCAAAACCGAGGCGCCGCGCCAGAGTCATGCAGCGCGCGATGGTGGGATCATTCTTGTGCGCATCGGCACTGCTGGGATTGAGCATGATGAACGCGGTGGCCGGCAATGCGCTGTCCCAAACCCTCGTAAGCGAATATCGATAACGCCGCCTTCCGTCGAAGACAGCGCAAGACTCAATCCCCAGCTCGCTGTGAGATGAGAACTCGACAATCAATCGGGACGAAGCATCGTTCGCCGCGGAATTTGCAAGAACATCTCTTCCAGGTATGTGCCTTCCTGTCATACGGGTAAGATTAGCTTGAGCAAGCACAATTCTCACCTCATTTTCTTGGAGCCAATCCAAGCGTCAAATTATGAAATTGCTCCAGTCCCCTACCTTTATATTGTTTCTGCTGGCAGTGATCCAGCTTTCCCTCGCAGATTCGAGAGCTGAAAACAAATTCGGCGTCCCGACGACGCCCGAGCAAAAAGACGTTTATGTCCGCGGAAATATGATGAAGGTGCGCATAGCCGCAGAGAAGTACGCCAGCCATCACCAGGGAAAATTTCCAACCGCGATAGACAGAGCATTCCAGAGTTATATGCCTTATGGCGGATGTGATGACGTCAACTGCTCCACACTTTCCTGCTTATACAATCCCTGCACGAGCATGAAAGAACTGCCTGTGCTTGGGCAGATCAAAAACGTCCACCTGGCGCGCAAATCTTTGCCCGGTCCTTTAAGCGCGGGAGTCGTGGAATATAGCGCCATCGATGGCGGCAAAGATTACGCGATAAGGGGCGGCAACTCTTATGGCAAGGCGCTTGCCGAAGACAATTCCGGAGGCAAAAGAACTCTCGTCGTCTCCTCCGATATTCTTCAATCAATCCTCGCCAATATGACGGCAGTGCAATGGGCAGCAGAATGTTACGCTGAAGATCATCACGGCTTGTACCCGACAGCAATTGACGACAGTTTCAAGAAGTACTTTCCGGGCTCTGACACGGCGCACACAAAAGCGGGTCTGCCGCTGATGAATCCAGCAACAAAAAAACTCGAATGGCCTGTTTTAGGCAGCGTACAAGATCCGAAGAAGGCGCGTTTTGTAGAGCCGTCCGTCATGGCACCAGGCAAAATCGAGTACAGTCCCATAAACAACGGAAAAGATTATGCCATTCGAGCGGGGGACGCCAGAGGAAAAATGATCGCGAAAGGCCACGGCGCCATAAAAACTCTGGTACTCTCAAAAGATGGGCAGCTATAAGGCGAGGCACCGGACCGCGCACCAGAGATGAAACGACCCGAGAAGCATCACAGGACGAAGAGCCGGTGCAACAAGAAGAGGGCACTGCCTATAGTGGCATGCGCCGCTGCCGTTTGCCTTACACCCATCTCTGAGGCCGTTCCCGAGCCAGATATCTTCAGACCGGTTGAGCGCATGATACGGCCGGAGTTCGCTTCGGAAAAAGATAAGCTGGAGTACGCAATAAAAAATATGAAGCGAGTGCAGGCTGCCGCCGAACGTTATGCCAGTCACCACGAGGGACGCTTTCCCCGCCAGGCCGACGACGCTTTCTACAGCTATATGATTTTCGGCGAATGCGACGACAAGACTTATTCGACATTCTCCATTCCGGTCAATCCTTATAAGCCCGGCGGTCAGCGCGATCGCATCCTGACCGGCAATATTCGCGATCCCGAGCAGTGCCGGCGCTCTCCTCCCGGTGCCTTGAAACCCGGCTACGTCGAATACAGCCTGTCGGCTGACGGCAAGAATTATTCAGTGCGCTCCGGCGGCAAAGACGGGCGCGCGCTGAGAGATCCGAATGCCAAGAAAACCGGTTACAAAACATATGTCCTTTCCCACGATCCAACGGTGCGAACAAGAATGAACATGCGCACGGTGCAATGGGCCGCCGAGCGATATAAGGAGGATCGCCATGTTTATCCGGCGGATATTGACGCCGACTTCAAATGCTATTTTCCAGGCGGCGATCCGTCCAAGCATCGCGAAGGAAGAAGATTGCCGAACGCATTCACGGGCAAGCTGGAATGGCCGGTTAGAGGCAAAGTGAAGAACTACATTTTGGAGCGGCTGAAGCCACCGGATTCGATACCGCCCGGCGTTGTTGAATACAATGCAGTCGACGGCTTTCGCAACTATGCAATCAGGGGCGGAGACAAAAACGGCAAAGCAATTCCCGGTCCTGCCGGTCCCAAAACCACGCTTGTCATAAGCAAAGACGGCAACGGCTTCCGCGACGATACCGGCATATAGGCAATTTGTCATATGATCAGACAGGAGGAAAAACGATGCTGTTAACTGCCGCGCTTAGGACCGACTGGTCAAGCCAGTTTCGCTTCTTCCATTGGCGGCAGCCGTTTTACTTTCCGATGAGATTTCTTGGCGCTCCACAAATCGACTGCCGATCGAGCATTCAGCCAGAATTGCAATTATGGGGCAGATTCATTGATTGAGCTTGCTGAGATTTACTCATGGTTTCGCCATCTTCGCTAGGAATTCAGTGCACGAATACATTGGGATGCCTGCTCGCATTGCCGTGGCATCGTTTCCGATCCAGCGATGGAAGTCGTACTGGACGCGCGGCAGAAGTTTCTGCCGACCATGCGGCACTTGGCAGACATCCCCGTGCTCGCAGCTGCTATTGAAGCGAAGGCGGACTTCATCTGCAAAAGTTCCGATGAAATCGATCAGGTCACTCGGAGCGAAGCGGAGCCGAACCGACGGAAGCAACCATCCGGTAAGGCTCACAAACTGCATGATTCCCATTCAGATTCACGCATTCCTGCCGACTGAAGAGATGGGTTACGGCAGAAACTCGCGCGTCGGGGGAGATGTAACGATGTGAGCATGCGCAAAAGCATGAGCCGACGATGCTTTGAGCCCTGTTTGAAAAGTACATGGTGGAGGCGGCGACAATCGCCTGCGTGAGTTAATCGCTCTGTCTTCCGCGTGACAATGCAGGCAGCCAGCCCTTATACCAGAGAAACGCTATCACGCTCAGTGACACAGAAGCCATGAGCGCGAGCGCAAATGGATAGCCGTAGTACCAGGTTAGCTCCGGCATGTTGAATGGAGAAATCTGTGTGTGGAAGTTCATTCCATAAATGCCGGCAATTAGCGTGGGCGGAACAAAGAGCGTTGTGATGATTGTGAGTACTTTCATTACCTCGTTCATTCTGTTGCTCAAGCTGGAAAGGTACACGTCCATCAAGTCCGCCGCCAGCTCTCTGTATGTCTCAATAAAGTCCATGATCCTGACCGAGTGATCGTAGCAGTCTCTGAGATGGAGCCTGGTCTCGTCACTGAACATTGGATGTTCATCTCTTATCAATGAATTGATAGTTTCTCTCAAAGGCCATGCTGTTCTTCTCAGGAGAAGCAGATCCCGCTTTACCTGATGGATGACGGCAACTGTCTTCCGTGATGGATCTTCGATTATCTCGTCTTCCAGATTTTCCAATTGTTCGCCGTACTGCTCGAGAATTGGGAAGTAGCTATCCAACACAGCATCGATAATTGAATAAGTGAGGAAGTCGGCGCCCCCCTGGCGAACACGGCCCTGACCTTTACGAATGCGCTCGCGGGCGGGGTTGAGCACGTCAATCGGCCCTTCTTGAAAGGTAACGACAAATCCCCTGCCGGCGAAAATACTGAGCTGCTCGGTTTCAACCCGCTCGTCAACTGCTGTCATCTGCAGCACAAGAAAAATGTTGTTGCCATACTGCTCGAGCTTCGCCCTTTCGTGGACATTGATGATGTCTTCCAGGGCAAGATGGTGGATGGCGAAAATCTTGCCAATTTCCGATATCACATCAGAGTTGCCCAGTCCTTCGACATTAACCCAAACTACCGGCCATCGTCCAACGTACTGCCGCAGCTGCTCAGGTTTATCAATCTCCTTTTCGACAGCGTTTTCGGGGCTGTAGGCAATCAAATGAATTGTCGGCTCCACCGCATCTGGTGCCGGAATGAGCGTGCCGGGAGGAGCTCCCACGTGAATAGGCACTCGCTTGCGCTTTGTTGTGTTGCGTTTTTTTCTTGCCATTCGTCACTACACGATCAATGCCAGATTGCTGCTCTGAGACTGCGTATGGATATACCGCTCTCTCGACCGCACATCATCGACATTGCTATTGTAGGACGAAGCCGAGCGCGTGTCAGAAGCACGTAGACACAGGGGATGATCGACATCACAGTTGACATCCCTTCGCAATGATTCATAATATTGTCACGGAAAACCAGGCAACCTACTGGCAAGGCGCTCAATTTTGGCACGATCGCAAAGCATTAATTAGCGTTATAAGAGCGTGCCCGAATTCAACTGAGTCACGACTGAGTCACAACAATGAACACCTCTGTTTGGAGGCCCTTGCGTAAGCCGCTGTTCCGCGCCTTCTGGCTGGCGGCGTTGGTTTCCAATATTGGAACCTGGATGCATGACGTCGGCGCAGCATGGCTGATGACGTCATTGACAACATCTCCGTTGATGGTGGCATTAATGCAAACCGCCGTCTACCTTCCCTTTTTTCTCATGGCTCTTCCATCCGGTGCAATGGCGGATGTATTCGACAAGCGCAAGTTATTGCTGTTCGGGCAACTCTGGATGCTTGTCTCCGCTCTGGCGCTGGCAGGGCTTTCGTTCTGCGGAGCGATCAGTCCCTGGATTCTCCTCCTTTTGACATTTGCTCTTGGGCTGGGTGCAGCGGTCAGCGCACCGGCATGGAATGCTGTTACGCCCGAGCTCGTAGCTCGCCCACAATTGCAGGGCGCGATTGCTCTCAGTGGAGTGAGCTTCAATCTTTCGCGCGGCGTTGGCTCTGTAATTGGCGGCATCATCGTCGCCTTGTTTGGCAGCCCAACAGTCTTCCTATTGAATGCCGTCTCCTTTGTTGGTCTTGTTTTGTTCTTCCTCGGCTGGAGGCGCAAACCAAAGGAGTCCTTCCGGCACGCCGAGAGAGTCACAGAGGCGATGCGCGCGGGCATCAGATATGTCCGCCATGCTCCGGAGCTCACGTCCGTGCTCATGCGTTCTGCGCTTTTCTCAGTTTCCTCCAGTGCTTTCTGGGCCCTCTTACCTCTTGTGTGCCGGCAAAAGCTGGGCTTTTCGGCCTATCAGTATGGATTGGCGCTCGGATTATTTGGTCTTGGCACGCTGCTCGGCGCCTTCTTCTTGCCAAAATTGCGGGCGCGCTTCTCTCTCGATTATTGTGTTGCAATAGGCACCGCTTCGATGTCCTTCAGCATAATCGGGCTCGTTTGGGCGCAAAACTTCGTGCTCGCCGGACCCTTCATGATTTTTGCGGGCACATCCTTTCTCTTAGTCAATTCCTGCCTTAACCTTGCGGTGCAAGTAGCAGTTCCGGTGTGGGTGCGAGCGCGCGCCCTGGCTTTTTTCATCCTCGTTTGTCAGGGCAGTGTGGCTCTTGGCAGTATTCTCTGGGGTTCAATCGCCAGCCAAACAGGTCTCGTCACACCCCTTTTGCTTTGCTCTTTGACGTTGCTAATGGGACTGATTGCCATCAGGCGTCACCCTCTTGTCGCCGTCGAGCAGCTCGATGTCTCGCTTTCCAGGCATTGGGATCAGCCACGGCTGGCGATCGAGCCCGAGCCAACGCACGGGCCGGTTCTTGTCACGGTCGAATATATTGTTGATCCGGACCGAGTCCTGGATTTCGCGGAAGCAATGGAGCTTGTGCGCATGCAGCGCCTCAGAGATGGAGCTTTTCAATGGCATTTGTTCCATGACCTCTCACGTCCGGGAAGGCACATCGAAACCTATTTCGTCGAGTCGTGGGCAGAGCACATGCGCCAGCATGAGCGCGTCACGGTAGCCGACAAAATGATCGAGGAGCGAGCCTTGAGTTTTCACAAGGGAGAACTTCCGCCAGCCGTCAATCATTACCTCTCGGCCTATGCCAGCCGGAGGATCGAGGAGCCCGATGAGGATCCAAATAGGGCTGCCAGTCCTGTGCGGGAAGGCGACTACCGTTTTCTTCTCAGAATGTAGGGCTCAAACCCTCTTTCCTCTTGTTTAAGTGCGGCCTCTTTGCTTGACTCGTCCCTCTCTCGTCCACCTGGTATCCTTACCATATAGGCGCAAAGGAGACGCTTTAGGCTGGAACATCTGTTCCAAGCAGAACGGTCATGGTTGAGTCCGTCACGACCATATTAATTGCGGAAGATCAGGACATCATGCGCCTCGGTCTCAAACTGACGCTCGAGAAGTTGTCGGGCGTCAAGGTCATAGGCGAGGCGGCAGACGGGCAAGAAGCGATTTCGCAGGCGCAGTCGCTGCGGCCCGATGTTGTGCTTATGGACATTGGACTGCCCGTGGTTGACGGCATTCAAGCCACGCAGGACATAAAGAAGACCCAGCCCGACACAAGAATCATCATGTTCACCAGCGACGAGACGGACGACACAGTCTTCAAGGCGTTGAGCGCAGGCGCGGATGGCTATGCGCTGAAGAACATTTCGGCGGACAGGCTGGCTACCGCTATTACCGCAGTAATGCAAGGTGCCGCCTGGCTTGACCCGGGAGTGGCTAATCGGGTTCTGAGAGCCCGGGCGGGAGCCTCGGCCAGTCCCTCGAGCGCAACCACTCAGGCGCCGCTTTCAGCTCCTCCCATGATGGACCGGCAACTGGAAATCCTGCAAATGATAGCTGATGGGCTCAGCCTCGAGCAGATCGCTGCCAAGCTTAACTCCAGCTCCGCCACTCTCGAGCATCAGTTGCGATCGATACTGGGCAGTTTCCTGACCAAGAAAGAAGCGGAGGAAGAACTGCGCCGCACAGGTACGACTAAAGTGTCATACGGCGGACCGCCTGCCGATGATCATTTCGATGCGGAGTTATTGCAGCCGGGCACAAGACTGGACGAGCGTTATGTCATCGAATGCCCGCTCGGCGAGGGCGGCATGAGCATCGTCTACCAGGCGCGTCACCTGCTTATGGGCAAGAAGGTGGCCCTGAAAATGTTACGCAACCGGCTGGCAAAGGACAGCCTCGCCGTCAGGCGCTTTCAACATGAAGCCAAAGCAGCAGGCGCGCTCACGCATCCCAATCTCGTATCCATTTTTGATTTCGGGATTACCAGGCAAGGTCGGCCCTATCTAGTAATGGATTTTGTGGACGGATTGAGCCTGGAAGATTATATGAGCAGAGAGGAAACTGTCGACGTTGGGCGCTGTTTGAAAATCTTTGCCCAGGTGTGCGACGCTCTCTGGGCGGCGCACGAAAAAGGAGTTTTGCACAGAGACTTGAAGCCCAGCAACATTATGCTGATTGAAAACGCCGACGGCAGCGATCTCGTCAAGCTGCTCGACTTCGGCATAGCCAAATGCCTCGATGAGGAGATGAATCCGAGATTGACCCAAACGGGAGAGCTGTTCGGCACACCGCTGTACATGAGCCCCGAGCATTGCCGCGGATTGAGCGTTGATGCGCGCAGTGACATCTATTCACTCGGATGCGTCATTTACGAAACGATATCAGGAGAGCCGCCTTTTACCGGGGAGTCGTTGCTTGACGTGCTCAACAAACAGGTCAACGATGCCCCTTCTCGGCTGCCTCTGCTCAAGCCGGGCAAGATCATTCCTCCCGCCCTCGAGCAGCTGATATTCAAGACTCTGGAAAAAGATCCGGAAAAACGCCCACAGACAGCGTTAGAACTCAAGAAAATGCTGCTCGAGATAAAGATGTAGATAGCACCATATGCGGTTGCGCCCAGCGGCATCACGCTAGTGCTGTAAATTTACATTGCAAAGAGGATGATTATCCTCGCTCCGGCGGTCACGCTTAGCCTGCACGATATAAGCTGCTATTAGCATAGAGAGGACACGGCAATGAACAGGCAATCGGAAGAAGAGCGAGATGATCTGAAGTCTGAACAGTCCGAAATCAACCCCTGGGATCTGCTCGAGACAGCTCGGCGCTACCGCAACCATGGACAGCAGGACCGAGCAGCAAAGCTATACGCACGGCTCGTCGAAATATTGCATGCCGAAGAACGGCCAGCCGACAAGGACGCCCGCTAGCCAGGGCTTAAGTTCATCCAGGCGCGCGTTGCCAGCTTTACGCTTTCGACAGCACGCCTGCAAGTCGCGACCAGCAGTCCTTAAGTCCAGCCAGGGCTTAAGATTCGACTCCTGGGTTGGGCTTCCCATTTGCGTCTCTTTGGCAGGCGCGCTTGATAACGATTTCGTGTTTTGCCAATAATTTCTCCCAGGTACTGTTGTACACTCGGTAGACATTCTGAGCCCAGCGATTATAAGCGCGGATGGGCAGCGCAACGTGGCCGATTTGGTGAAAGCAAATTCTTCTCAGGGGAGTCGTACAAGCAATGAAGCAACTTAGATTCGTAGCCCTTCTAACTCTTGTCCTTATTGCTTTCACCTTTCTTGCCGGCAGCACGTCTGCCTCTAATCCCGAGAGCACGAAACATCGCTTGTTAGCCGCTAAGACAGTGCAGTATGAGGAGAAAGAAGGATTCGAAAGAAGAAGGCTCGACATCATCAACACGCTCAAAGACAATGAAGTGACGCAGTTCCAGACCCTTCTCGACGGGCTCGAACAGGCATACGAGCTGGATAAAGTTTTGAAGGACAAGGGCCCTTACACACTCTTCGCTTCCAGTGACAAAGGTTGGAAGCAAATCCCGACCGATGATGTGCAAAGCCTGTTCGGCAATAAGAAGAAGCTTCGCCAGGTGCTCGAATACTCAATCGTCAAAGGAAAGCTGAATTCCACGTCGCTCAAGTCTATGGGTTCAGTCAAGACGATGGAAGGGCATGAAATCAGAATCAGCGAGCAAGGCGGCAATTTGTACGCTGACAAAGTGATGATCAAAGTGGCCAATCTGCCCTGCACAAATGGCATGATTCATGTGCTTGACG
The DNA here is from genome assembly GCA_036703705.1 of Candidatus Obscuribacterales bacterium. Lineage (GTDB taxonomy): Bacteria > Cyanobacteriota > Vampirovibrionia > Obscuribacterales > Obscuribacteraceae > DATNRC01. The sequence continues at coordinate 8,484 of DATNRC010000564.1, read as the reverse complement.
GCGTTATCATGCCTCCGCTCAGCAAATAACGGGAGACACGAACCACAGACGGCACGCGGATGGAAAAGCCACGTCTCACCTTCCTTGAAATCTGGAACATGAATTTCGGATTCCTCGGCATTCAGTTTGGCTGGGGATTGCAGCTCGCCAACATGAGCGCCATCTACAGCAAATTGGGCGCCGATCCGGACAAAATTCCCATCCTCTGGCTGGCAGGACCGGTGACTGGATTTTTGGTTCAACCAATAATAGGGGCGATGAGCGATCGCACCTGGAATAAGCTCGGCCGGCGGCGGCCATATTTCCTGTCCGGCGCCATTCTTTCAAGCATCGCTCTGTTTTTCATGCCTGATTCGCCATTTCTCTGGTTTGCTGCGTCGCTGCTCTGGATTCTGGATGCAAGCATCAACGTAAGCATGGAGCCGTTCCGTGCGTTTGTCGCCGATAAATTACATCCAACTCAACGCACACTCGGCTTTATAATGCAAAGCTTTTTCATCGGGGTTGGCGCTTCTCTGGCAAACGCCTTGCCCCTCATGTTCCGCCACTTCGGCGTGACAGGTGCAGCAGCCAACGGAGTACCGCTAACGGTTCAATACTCTTTCAAGATTGGAGCGCTCGCCTTTTTGATTTGTGTTTTTTGGACCGTATTTTCTTCGTCGGAATACCCGCCTCAAGACATTGAAGAGTTCAAGCGCAAGCGCGCACAAAACCCGGGCTTGACCGGAATGCTGAAAGAAATCCTGAGAGAAATTTCCGCTGCCGTTCGTGATATGCCGTCGACCATGAAGCAGCTTGCGGTCGTGCAGGTCTTTACGTGGTTGGGATTGTTCTGTATGTGGATGTTTTTTGGCTTAACAACTGCTTTCCACGTTTTTCGAGCACCATCTGTCGGCTCAGAGCAATTTGACAAAGGAATAGAGTGGGCTGGCTGGTGTTTTGCAATTTACTCCCTTGTCTGTTTTCTGGTGGCCTTCATTTTGCCGCGGATAGCCGAAGTCACGAGCCGCAAATTTGTGCACGCGCTGGCACTGTTTCTTGGCGGCACCAGTCTTCTTGCCACTTATTTCATTCATGATCCAATCAGTTTGCAATTGACGATGGTCGGTGTAGGAATTGCGTGGGCGTCAATTCTTTCCATGCCTTATGCGATTCTTTCCGGCTGCGTCCCCCTGGAGCGCACCGGCGTGTACATGGGCGTTTTCAACTTCTTTATCGTCATCCCCGAGATAATTGCCTCGCTGTGTTTTCAACCACTGGTGAAGTATGTCTTCGCCAATAATCCTCTTTATGTCGTGATGCTGGGCGGAGTATCAATGATAATTGCCTGTCTTCTGGTCGCGCGAGTGACGGATAGCGGGGACCGCTCCACTGCCGCGACCATAAGCTCGCATTAGCGTCGAAACTGAGGTTTAACGTCCGAAATCGAATGGTTCTATGTAAACTCCAAGAGGAGTCCGGGCGAGTTGCGGGCAATGATTTGTGCGGCTGTTCATCTGCCATAAATGGGCTAGAATGGTCTCCTTCACCATTTTGGAAAGGGCTTTCTATGACGGATAAAGATGGGAACACCGGCACGGGGCAGGAAAAAGCAAAAGACAAAGAGGAAGGTCTCGACCTTGGAGAAAGCGCCTCTGCCGCTCACTTGAAATCACTAATCCGGCAGCTCGAAGCGGAGCGCGAGGCTCACGACGTAAAATTTGCCAATAATCCCGCTCATTCACCTGAATGCTTGAAACGCTTCGACAAAGCGATCGCGCAATTGCAAGAGGAGCTCGCCAAAGTGGAACAATAAACAAGTCAGGATGAGGTGCAATTGAGATGGACGAAGCTGGTTCGGGCGACAAGCAACATCTGTCGCGCAGGGATTTTCTCGGGCTTGCCGGCGCGGCCCTGGTCGGCAGCGCATTCACAAATGCAATCACCGCTTCGGCAGCAGATACCATGCCTTACCGCATCCTTGGTCGAACCAAGGAAAAAGTTTCGCTCATCGGCCTTGGCGGTTATCACATTGGCGTGCCAAGGGACGACAAAGAAGCGATTAAGATCATGCGCACTGCCATCGACAGCGGCATTAACTTCCTGGACAACTGCTGGGATTACCATGGAGGGGCAAGCGAACTGCGGATGGGCGAGGCGCTCAAAAACGGTTATCGCGACAAGGTTTTTCTTATGACCAAAATCGACGGTCGCACAAGGAAAGCTGCCGCCGAGCAAATAGACGAATGCTTGAGACGTTTTCGAACAGACGTCATTGATTTGATGCAAGTGCATGAAGTCATTCGTAAAGAAGACGCCGATCGTGTTTTTGGTCCTTCCGGCGCGATGGAGGCTTTATTGGCGGCGAAAAAAGCAGGAAAGATCCGCTACATCGGATTTACCGGGCACAAGAGCCCAGCCATGCATCTTAACTTTCTCAATGTCGCCTTTCGCAACAACTTTACCTTCGATGCTGTGCAGATGCCACTAAATGTGATGGACGCACACTACGACAGTTTTGAAAAGGAAGTATTGCCTGTGTTACTCAAACACGACATAGGCGTTTTAGGCATGAAGCCACTGGGCGCCGGCGTAATTTTGAAAACGGGCATAGTCACGCCCATAGAGTGTTTGCAATATGCCATGTCTCTCCAGACAAGCGTGGTGATAACAGGCATGACTTCAATGGACGAACTCAAGCAGGCACTGACGGCGGCGAAAACTTTCAAGCCCTTTACGCCGGCGCAGCGGGCCGCCCTTTTGCAGAAGACAGCAACGCTTGCAGCAAAGGGCAAGTACGAAATGTACAAATCGACTTATTTGTATGACGGCACGCGAGCGAACCCTCACTGGATGGGCTAGATGACCGAAGCGCCAGGCCTCCAAGCAAGACCAGCCAATGTGCATCTTCACAGGCTCTACGTCCAACTCGGCGTGTGGAGTTATCTGGCGGTGGCTGCGACTTTCGGCGCCGCTATAGCTCTCGGCTTCTTCTTCGTATTCGAAACGCTTACCGGCCGCGCGTTTTCCCTCATGCAAATGGCGATTTACTTTCCTCTCATTGGGCACAGGCGAACGGAATGGCTCCTAATCTCCGGATTTTCCATGATTTACGTCGCTCTGTCCTATTTCAGCGCCATGCGATTGCCCGACTCCGTACTTGTGCGGCGCTTCGTCTCCAATCAGCTCTTCCTATACTCCTGGTATTTTGCCATCATCCTCTCAGCCATTTATTTGAGCCTGCCCGACCTTCTTTTGAAACGAGAGTTGTTTGCAGGGCTACTTTACCCAGCTCTTGTAAGCGCAGAAGATTTCCTCATTTTTCTTCTCCTTCCTTTGCCTGCAGTCTATTTGCAGTATCGAAAGAGAGGTTTGGCACTCTTCTCCAAAGGTGAAGTAATCCGAATAGTCTTTGCCGCCGCAATATGGGCGGCAGTCGCGTTTGCCCTGACGAAGCTGGAGTGAGCGTTATTCTGAGTACTTTCAGCAGGCGAGCATTACTCTACTCTTTGTTGGTCTTTCTCTGCTCTTGCTTGCTTTCAGCAAACGCATCCGCGAAGGCAGTTTTGAAGGTAGGCTTAGACGACACGGGCGAATATGTGATATTGGCGACAGTCCGTGCGGCATCGGCTTACACAGAGGCAGTCAGAATCGCAAAGGCGCTTCATCCGAAAGCAGAATTGAAAACATTCGCTCCCGGCAATCTCGATGCGCTCTTGCCTTTTCTCAAACAGCAAAAGCCCAGATATGCGCTCATTTTCATGACTCCCGATGAGTTGGACACCAATTTTGCCTGGAGATGGCTTCCTCTAACTACGAAGATTGATGACGATCCCTTCGTTGACGTCCGCACAGGCTTCATTACGGGTGCCACCGCAAAGGATGTTTTCGATTTTATGCAGCGGATCAAGCACGCCTGCGTCAGTAAAATGGTTTTGCACAATAAAATGATTGACAATCTGGGATTGAACCAAATGGCGTCGAAAGACAATTTTCAGACATTCCCGATGTCTAACTTTGTGCCCGTCTTCTCGGAAGCGATGCCTGTCGTTTCAATATCTCACGGATGCGAGGGATTTACCGAAAAGCATCTCGACACTATGGATGGTGCGGGGCTTTTGCACTTCGGCGGGCATGGCTGGCCGGACAGGGTGGAAGATGGTATCACGGCGGGGCAGGCAGGCAAGCTCAAGATTGCACCCTGCATAGTTTTCAGCGGCGCTTGTTATACGGGCGTAACCAGGGGTTGGTGGTCGCCATGGAGTAAGAATGGGAGCGTGAAACATAATGATGTCGCGCCCGATCGGTCCTTTTGCTTGAAGCTGCTCGGCAATAACGTTCTGGCATATTTTGCTGCTCTGCACGCCGACCATGGTTGCCCGGTTTATCAAGAAATGGAATATCTTGCCTTCACCGGCGCACCGCTGGGTGATGCCATCAAAAACACCCATGACGGAGTCGTGCTGGGCAGTGGTGGCAAACTGCCACCATTACCCTTTTTTGTATCGGGTCAAAGATCGCCTCAGTTGACACCGGCGCAAATTATGCTTTACGGCTCTGCTTCGCGCATTCTCTTCGGCGATCCGGCAATGACTGTAATGCCTGGCTTCACCGCACCTCCATTCAAGATTTCTGCCGTGAGTTCGGCAAACAAATTGCAAGCAGTCGCTACATTGTCCAACAACTCCCTTAAGCCCACCTTCACAGACACATACTATTGCGAGATGTCCAGGATTCCCGGGATGTTCAATGACGCAGCGGTATTATCGATTCCCCTTGCAAACGGTACAGCAGTGAGCAATGTCACTGTAGAAAAGGTAGACACCCCATCAGGCCCGCAAAAACACCGCCTCGTAGGCTATGGAGTGGAGACGGACGGCGGCCAGTCGCGACTGAGGCTGCAAATCGACCTGCCCTCTGACGGTTTTCTCCAATCTAAATTCAGAGCCAACGGCTCGTCAATTACAATCAGCGCCTGGCTTTCATCATCCAGGAGGCGCCAGGCGAAAGGAAACTCCAGCACCAGAGCTGCTGCTGACGGAATACTTGCGCCTGCGCCGAGTTTTTGAAGTGCTTCGTTGCGGACCCCTGGTGTTGAGTATGAGCCTATGCGTTCGCTCCAAGCTCCGCCGCTACTCCTTCACGGGAAGGACATGGATGGCTTTGATGATCAGTTCGACACTGTCACCAACTTTGAGGTTCATGGCCTCAACCGATTCAGTAGTAAGAACGGATGCCATCTCAATTGGAGCATTCACTTCGAATTTGGCCAGGGACATGATGTTATCGCTCTTAACAGCCGTGACTTTCGCAGTAATTCGATTTCTCGCACCGTAATTCATGCTGGCACTCCTTCTATTACGCCGTTTGTGGGACGGCATCATAGCATGACGAGAATGCTGACATCGCAGTGCGCGTCACTCGAAGCTATTTAACGAAGCTATTCAGTCTGAAGGCACCGACTTCCTCATCATTGTTGCTTTTCTCGATCAACTATCAGTTTGTCCACTTATTCAGAACCAAAGCCTTGCCATATACAGGATTTTGCCATTTTTATTAGTTATGTTTAATTCTCTACAATTGAACCTTTTTACTGGAACGACGTCTTGAGCAGTAGAGCACAATCGCAGTGGCGACCGAGCGGGGGACCGAGACGGGCCGTTTGCGCTGACATGTGTGAATAAAGGAAAAGGAGATCTAAATTATGAGAATGGATCGTGTAGCCCGTCCACTAGCCGTCCTTGGTGCATTGGTGATGGCTGGCTCGGCATATGCTCAGCAATCAACTACTGTTGAAAGCGAAGCCAAATCGGCAACCCAGGCCCAGGTTGCTCCGCGTTTTACAATCACTGAAGAGCAGCGAGCAAAAATTTCAAGCCTCAGAGATCAGTTCAAACTAGATACGGCACAGAAGAAAGCGACGCTTGAGGTGCAGCAGCACAAGCTTGTCGAGATGCTGCGCCAGCCTACCGTCGACAAGCCGGCAGTATTGGCGTTGAACGCAAAAATCAATGCGTTGCGCACTGAGCTTTCAGATGCTCGCCTCAATCTCATGCTTGCCATCAACGATCAATTTACGCCCGAACAGAAAGAGCAAATGAAGCGCTTCCGCAAAGGCAGTTTCTTCAAGAGACACGGACGTGGCGGCTGTGGCGATTGCGGTGGCGGCCGATTTGGCCACCGTGGTCCGATCGGTCAAGACGTGAAGTCTTCCACCGTTCAGAAAGGTTAAGATTCGCAGTCTATTGACTGCAACAGATGTCCATGGAGGAGATCAGCTCACACTCCTCCATGGCTTCAATTTTTTGGGGTCAAATTAACGGTTCGAAAAGATTGCTCAGCTTGAGAGGAACATAGGCAAAAGCTGAACCGTCGTCCGTCTGTCACCACTTTCAAAGGAGCATTGCACATGCAACGGTTATTCTCAGGATTCATAGGTAATAAAGGAGCCACCGGTCTTCTGGTATTAAGAGTGGTTGCAGGACTGGCACTGATGTTTCATGGCTGGCCAAAGATTCAAAATCCCTTCAACTGGATGGGTTCAGACAGCTGGGCACCAGGGTTTCTGCAGGGACTCGCAGCTTTGTGCGAATTTGGCGGAGGATTTCTCTTGATTCTCGGTTTGCTTACGCCCCTTGCTTGCTTTGGCATCGCTTGCGTGATGGCAACAGCCATTCTCTCGGTGCATCTGCCGAAAGGCGATCCTTTCGTGGCGCTTCCGGGAACGGGGCGGGGATCGTACGAGCTGGCGCTCAACTACTTCGCTGTCGCTGTCGCTTTGATGCTCGCAGGTCCTGGCATCTTTTCACTGGATGCCTGGCTGTTCAGGAAAAAGGCCGCCGCAACACAAGCACCAATCGCAGAGCCGCGTCCAAGAGTACCTGTCTGACTGCTCGTAATGCACTGAAAAAAGCGAGCCACTTCGAGCTAAAATATCCTCCATGCAAGATCCGCTGGTTGGCATATATAAGTCAGTTGGCAGCAACGAGCCCTATTTTCAGCTTGTCGAGCGCTTCTACGCTGGAGTGGAGACGGATTCGGTTTTAAGGCCCCTCTATCCTGACGACCTCACCGACTCCAAGAAGCACCTGGCACTTTTTCTCATTCAACGCACCGGCGGTCCGCAAACATACAGCATGATGCGCGGTCATCCACGTATGCGCCAGCGGCACATGCCTTTTCCTATCGGCATCATTGAGCGCAATGCCTGGCTCATCCATATGTCCAAGGCATTGGAGCAGACTCCGGAATTTGCAGCACACCGTGAAGTGCTCGGACAATTTTTTGCTGAATTCGCTACGTTTTTGATCAACAAGGAAAGCGAAGGCGTCAGGCTACAGCCGTAGTCTCAGCGGCATGTGGGCGCTTGATGATTTCCTCGTGGTAGTCTCCTGCCGAATGGACGGTCCATGTTGAATTGCCCTTCAGCTCCAAGACGCTGTCGTGATAGCGAATCAAACTGCTCCGGTGCCCGACGCTGACAAAACTTGTGTTCAGCTGCCTCAGCAGTTTATAAAGCGCCGCCTCATGCTGCTCGTCGAGCGCGCTGGTTGCTTCGTCCAGAACAGCATACTTGGGATGCGCCAATAGCAACCTGGCGAAAGCCAATCTTTGCTGTTCACCCAGCGAAAGATAATCGGACCAATCGAGCTCTGCATCCAACCCCCGGCACGCTCGGGCAATTCAGCCAGATTCACTTCAGCGAGCACTCTGCGCACATGTTCTTCCGAGACCTCAAAATTGTGCGGATACAGAAGCTGGTCGCGCAACGTGCCAAGTATCATGTACGGTCGTTGCTCGCAATGTGTCTCGTCGCCTCAGAGCAATCGCATGGTCCATAAGTACTCTCCTGGCAGGCATATGGATCGAACTGTCTCCGCACCAGCTTATGTACAGCGAGGCACTCCGTTCGGAGCGGCAGCGGGGCAAAATTCAGGGGACACTTCTTCTGCCTCTGCCGCATCTGCATCCACTTCCACAGCAGCGCCTGCAGCCGCATCTCGTGCGGGATCTGTTGTGATGGGCACGTCCGATGATGATCTGACCGCACGCAAACAAAGAGTGCAGAACAGAATCGACAGCGATTTATCGTCGGGGCGCATTACGGAGGCGCAGGCAAATGCTCTAAGATCAGCGCTGCAATCGACGGCAGAATTGGAGCAACGATTCCGAAGTGATGGCATTATGAAAGATCGTGAGATAACTACACTCTATCGGCAATGGGATCGCATAATGGGAGCGCTGGACGGCTATTTGTCCAGAAACGCGCGCCAGGCCACCGGATTGAGGACAAGGTGAAGGGCAATCCCCGTTCGGTACACGCGTCGGCACCGATACCGGTGCAAGTGAGCAAGCACTTTGGTTTTAGCCCAACTTACCTGTTGGCAACAACGAAACGCAGCAAATTCGGGCATAGTGACAACCCCTTCGTCACTACAATTGCGTGAAAACGCATTAAGGTAGACGAAGTACTTACTCGACCGGTGTTAGCCAGCGCCTTCGGCC
>DATNRC010000563.1:0-12210 GCA_036703705.1 Candidatus Obscuribacterales bacterium | reverse complement strand
TCTTTTGCGGCTGTTAAAGAGGCGATGCAGTATCTAGGATTTACCGACGTCGAAGATTCATTTGAGGATTCTTCGCATTTGTCGCCTGCCGGTATAGTAGGCAATCCCCTCGGTTACAGGTAAAATCACAGCGAACCGTTGTTCGTTGGCGCACCCAGGGGATCTATTGACAACTAATGAGCTTACGTACAATCTGGCTGGGCATGTCCGTCATCAGGGTTTGCCCGTAGCCGGCGTACTCGTTTCCGTCTACGACTGCTATCAATTGGGCACCTCGGTTCCCAGTAGTGGGGATGTCCTGGTCGCCCAGGGAAAAACTGGCGTGCGCGGCGAATTCACCTTTGCAGTGCGCGCCGGCTTATATCGTGTTGAGGTGTCGTCCAATTCCTCCACTCGATTTTTGCATTACTTCGTGCCTGAGATGAAGGTAACGAGCAATACGACATGCAACATCAGTTTGAGCACCGGCTGTATCCTGAGCGGCAGAGTGGTCACCGCAAGTGGTGACACAGTAAGCAGATGCGAGGTTATCGCGCTCGGGATTGAGCCGTCATCTTATCGTGAGTCCTGCGCGGTCGACTCGCAGGGGCGCTACGGCGTCGTCCTGCCGCGGGGCAAGTATCATGTCGCATGCCGATCCCTGATGATTGATGAAGCTGGCGACGATGAGGAGATGGAGGCTGACGAGGATAACGGCGTTGCGGCGCATCCGGGGTCGGTAAACACTCTTGCCTCACAAGCTTTCATAACGACGGAGGTCGCCGTCGTCAACTTCTTGAATGATGATACTTTTGATGTCGTCCTGCCGGAGATGGTGACCCTCTATGGCGAGGTCGCCGACGTTTTCGGTCAACCCGTTGTTGGTGCCAAGGTCACGGTCTCGCCGGGCAAGGGCGCGAAGTCGATCAAAGAGCCGCTGCTCGCTAAGGAATTGGATCTCAGCGCGCGCTGCCGAACGGATGAAAACGGCAGATTTGAAGTGCGAGTGTGCCGTGGCATTTACGATGTTCTGATTGAGCCTGAGGAGACCGCGCTTCTCTTTTCTCTCAGAGAAACCGGGATTCACATGGCTGAGGACTTAAACCGCAAATTCACCGTCTCGGAAGGGTTTCGATTGCGCGGACAGGTGATTTATGAAGACCAGCCGCTTGCGCAGTGCTTGGCAAGAGTGCAGGGCGTAGATCGTAAATCCGAATACTTGAGCCGAACGGACGAACAGGGCCAATTTTCAGTCGCTGTCCCCGGCGGCAGCTACAAACTGGTAGTTTCAGCACATCCTAAAGACGCGCCCACCATTACAATCGATGGTGCGGAATACAGCGGGCTTGCACCCTGGAGCAAGGTGGTTGTGGTCGGCGGTGACACGCATGTAGCGGTGAGACTGCAGCAAGGCACGGCACTGCTGGGAAGAATTTGCGACGACAGCGGCCAGGCGCGTCCTGGCGTGCGAGTCTCGGTGTATTCTGATTCGGAACGAGATTTGCACAGCGAAAAAGCTGGCGGCGCATTGTCGAGCGGTATCACAGATGGTGAAGGCCGCTACTGCCTCTTCCTTTCTCCGGGGACATACTGGCTTGTCGTTCATAAAGACTTTGCCAACGCAAGGATGGTCGAGATTGGCAGTGAGCCCGTCTCTCTTGATATAACCTGGCATGGCTGGTGCCAATTGCGCTTTGAAGTGGTGGGCGAGGACGGACAGCCGATTCCCAGGTGTCGCGTGGCATATGCCCCATATGGCACAGACGATCTCGAATCCATCTATGACGACGAAAGCAAGGACGAGGGTGGCGAAGTTCTCAGCCAGGTCGGCTTGCCGCGCGGCTATATGCTCACCGGTGATGATGGCATCTTGAAATTGACCGTTCCTTCCGGCGTTTATACCTTGAGGTTTACCCCGCCTCCTGATGGATCGTATGAGCCGCGATATATCAAGCAACTGTCAATCAGTGGTGACATTACACGCCGTATATCGCTTGGCAGGAAAGAGCAAGGAATTCCGGAAAGCATCAACGAGAGCGCTGAAGTGGGCTAACAATAAGAAGCATCCGCCGTCACTTTGTTTTGTCCGGATTGGGCTTATACCCCAGCTTCGCGGCCATCGCGAAATCAGCTTTTGCCTGCTCATTCTTGCCCAAACGCTCATAGGCCAGCCCGCGCTTATAATAAGCGCTTCCGCTGCGTTCCGGATCGGCTTTCAGAAACTGGGTGAAGTCTTGAATTGCATTTTCGTACTCGCGATTTTGCAAATATGCGTCACCGCGCCCCATGCGTGCTTCAAGAGACGACGTGTGAATCTTCAGGAGCCCGCTATAGATCTTGATTGCCTCTTTTGGTTTGCCTGCCAGTGAATACGCATGCGCCAATCTGTAATGCACACTCCAATGTGTCGGCTCCGCTCGCATCATCTTAATCAGGTCATCGATTGATTTCGTTTCCTGATGGTTGTGGTGATATGCAAGAGCGCGCGCCTCATTCGCCAGCTCGTGACAGGGATGAATCTTTAGCACGCGCGTGTAGTCATCGATTGCAGCCGGCAGCCGATGGCTCAATTCATAGAGGCTGCCACGTTTGAGATACGCTTCCGGATCATTCGGATGCGTCCTGAGATACTCGTTTATGACAGCAATGGCTGCATCCCACTTCTGTTCTTGCATTGCATTCGACACTTTCGTCATCGTCTTGCTGTCGTCCAAGAGGCGAGGCACATAAGGCGGCGGCTCTTTCCCCAGGCGGTTGTATGCAACAGCCAAATACTTCTCACCTGTCTGGTTCTCAGGATTCAACTGCAAAGACTTCGTCAAATATTTGATGCCTTTTTCGTAATCGTGAAGGTTGAGGTAGGCAAAGCCGATTGTGTCGTACGCCTGGACAAACTGCGGATCCATGGCAATTACCTTCTTGGACAGTTCAATCGCCTCTTTGTACTTTCTGAGGTACGCCTTTGCTTTCGCGAGGAGGATGACGGCATCAGCATCTGTTGGATTGAGCTGATATGCTTTTTGAAAGCAGTTTTCAGCCTGACGGAAATCTTTATTGGCGAGATAGCGAAGCCCCTCGTACAAAACCTCTTCGTATCCGGCAGCGCATGCAGCCTCCAGATTGAGCGCGAAGGCAATGCAAAGACTAACGAAAAGAATCAACCTCACCGCCCACGAAGGAGGGCGCAGCAAACCAGCTCGCTGCGCCCTTCTCTGGATATGATTTCTGGTGAGCACTATGCCGGCTTCACGAGGACTAGGATGATGAACCGACCGGCTCTTTAGTCTTTGCTTCGTGCTTCGTGCCGACAAGATGCGATTCGAGAAACCACAGGCGTTTGTCGATGGTGCGCGAGATTTCGGTATAGAGATCTGCTGTGTCCTGATCGCTAAGTTCGGCCGAGCGATCGATGTTGCGGCGAACATGCTGCGCATAGATTGCCACGCGCTCAGAGAGCGCCGATACATGCTCTTCTCCATCTATGGCTTCGTGCGGGTACTCCGGCAATATCGTGCGCCCTGCTGCCATTTTTACTGTTCCCATTGCTACGCCGCCTAATGCAGTGACGCGCTCGGCGACCATATCGATGTAACCATCCAGCTCGCCTGCAATCTCATCGAAGAGAAGATGGAGCTGATAAAAATCGCGACCTTTGACGTTCCAATGTGCTTGTTTTGTTTGCGTCCAAAGATCCAAAGTGATGGCCAGTGTTTCGTTCAATATTTCTGCTACGGCTGCTCTGGTGTTCGGCGTGAGATCTATGCGCGAAGCATAGAGTTTTTCGGCCCCTGGTCTTTTCATGATTGACAACCTTCATTTATAGGGACTAACGACGGAGAGCAAATTCTATTATGCTTTGAAACCTTTTTTCTTAAGTTCTACGACTCTCTAGGTCAATTTCCACTTAACAGGATGAGGACCTTCGTCCTTCTTTGGTTCGATTGGCTTTGTTGTGCGCGCCAACTCACGCTGCATGTCCACATCCAGTTGCGCCTGTTGGGCGGCGCGAGCGCTTGTTTCGAGTTCGCACACAGTCTTAGAGAGATTGTCTACAGCGTTGATAATTGAAGACATCTGCTCTGATATCAGGGCGGGGTTCTGCCCGAGATTGACTAACGATGCGCGAATCGCCTTCAGTTGCTCAGTGGCCGACGGCACGGGAAGCGTTCCTGAGGCGCAGATCGGTGCGGCAGGGCTATGGCTGGCCGTCGGGAGCACTGGAGCGGTTGGCGGTGTGTTCGGATTGTCGGGCATTGCTTGTTGCCCGCCGCCTCGCCGCCGCCTCTCTGCTTCCGTCTCCACCTCTGCGACAGTGATGTTGTTGACTTTCATCGGTCCGGCGCAAATCTGCTTCCAATCGGGATTGGTCAATGCATGCCTGACCACGACTTCGAATACACATTGTCGGACGTCCGGTGATGGTGCTGATTTCTGGTCGTTTGCTATTGCCGCCATATCCTCACAGTGGAGATTAGCTCCACATTGAGGGCAGTGGTCCGGTACTTCTGAACCCAGGTCGAGTGAGCATCGTTTACAAATCATCGTCATAGCCCGCATGAGTGGTATGGGAATTGGAGTCCCTGGATTATTGTTCCCCGATTTGCACGGAGATACCAGGGTTAAGATAGTGCAGCCCTACCCAGCAACGACACCCTCTTTCAAATCGTGGCCACTGAGTGGGACGTGATCACGGTACCATATTCGGTGTTGCCACTGCGAAAGATCGCGAGGTCAATGGCGTTAACAAGATTGTGACATCGAAGATCCGCTTCGGTTTGAAGATGCGCGTATAGTACCCAGGCATAGGTGCGAAACTTTGGACGATGCCGGACGAATAGCTTTGTTTGCGACATGACGCCAGCATTGGCGCAGAATTCTATGATAGTGAACTTAGTAACACATCGGAGCATTCAGGTAGCTATGCTTTCAGGAGGGAATTTCTTCCGTCGAACCTGTTTCTCTCGTCTCCGATGTGACGCCGTTGGGTCAAACTTTGGCTGGCGGACTGGCCAGAGTTTTCATGAATCCGTGGTCAAAGCGCCGGACTTCATTTGTCCAGCGCTTAGCTTCGGATTCGATTATGCGCTAATGGTGGCCGGAATTGCGGTTGCCCACGGTGCAGCGGCAGCGGCGGTCGGAATGCTGAACATTTCAACTGCCTTGCCTTCGCAATTCAGCAGCTGCGCTTTGATGAGCCCTGCGCGGTAGAGCTCGTGGTGCGTAGCGAATATGCACTTGCGGCTGCTTTGCGATCCGCTCTGAGCAATGCTTTTCTGCAGTGATTGCAGGTGTGCATCGTCACGGCAGACAATGAGTATTGCATCGTTGTCTTTGGCGCTTTCATCCAAACACGCTATCAGCTCAGTTGTGGCGTCAGGGTGATTGATGATACCGATTTTCAAATTGCGGCCGTTGTTTTGAAACGACATCGTAGCGTCGATGGCAGTTTTCTGACCGTCGGTGCGGACGGTCTTCCATTCGAAGTTGCTCAACAAACCGTCCTTCTGATCCATCATGCCGAGCATGCGCAGATTTGCCACTTCGAGATAGTGCCGCTGTATGTTGCTGTCAAAGAGGTCGACTTCATCTTCAACCGCGCCGGCCAGGCTCCGCGACATCGGCGAAAGCATGTATACGAGCGGTTTTGTCGGTGTCGTCCACCAGGGCAGTTTAGTGCCATGTCGATGGCAGAGCAGATAGTCCAGGTAGAACAACTTCCTAAGGCGATCTCTAATCAGCACCGGTTTATCATCACCAGATATAAACCAGGAAATATGTTTCTCAAGCAGGACCCTGTGCTCATCGATCAATTTGAAGATCAAAAGATCTCTGTCGTTGAGTTGGATTGCCATTTGCTGCGTCCTCTACAGGGGGGTGTGATCTGTGTTTTGGGGTCAAATTCGCGGGGTGCGAATAGGAACTTATTTAGGCTTGCCGCTCACGTATTGCCACAAGGCATCCGCATGCTTGTCCTGATGGACTCTGAATTCTCTCCTTAAGTCCAAATCCATCGCCTGAAGATTCTTGCTCGTATTGCATAGAATTTCGGCGCGTTGCTTGATTACTTGGAGCTCGTCGTTGAGCTCTTCGATTGTTCGAGCTGCAGGACGCGGACGGATCATGTCCTCATATATGGCGGCCATGTCTTCGCACCAATCGGCTTGCAGGTTTCGGTACTTGGATACTTTTGATGCACCTGGCGGCACAGGGAGAGTCCTGAGCTTGTTCGCCAGCATGCGATAGTTCTTGGAAACGTTATTCGCAGTAAGGATGAATTGTTTAACCCGCTCCACGTCTTTGTTGAAGTCGCGAGTTAGAATCGTGCGATCTTCGGCCGTCGGTCGTAAGGTTGCGCGGAGATCATCATATGATTCAAACCAGATGACGATCGGGGTTCGGTCCGAACCCATTGCTCCAGCACCCTGTCTGCCCATTTCGGGATTTGGGATTACTCCCTGTTTGGGTTTGACGACTGCTCTGCTTGCATTGCCCGTGTTGAAATAGTCGCTCTGGCGGTTGGCGAAGGCCGGTCCGGTCGCAAGAAAGCTGAGGAGCAATGCTCCTGAGACAGCCGCTTTTGAACAGATATGCATTTGCATTTTTGCACGTCCTACCGTCGCACGAAGACAACCATCTTCGGTGCATGGATTTCAAACTATGGAATCAGAGCTTATGGATTCTTGGCGTTGCCGAGCGGCACTACAGGTATACCGGACCGCTGGAATCCACCGTTTTGAGGGCCAGGCGTGCCTGGAACTGTGGAACCTTGAAGATAAGCATCTGAAACTTGTGCATCGTTGGGCCTGCTTCGGTTGACCGCTGGCAGATCACTCATTGCGTTGAATGTGTTCATCTGCACGACCTTCCAAATTGTATAGCCCATCAATAGAAGCATGAGCCCTGCCGCAGTGCCGATGGCACGCGAGCCGCCATAGGGATGTCCCATTACCATGGAGTACATCGCCAGCGCCATCCACACAGTAGCGCTCACCACACCCAGTATCACCAGGTATCGGCAAAACGTTCTTACTGTGGGTAGCGGTCCCTGGAAATCATATATGCTTTCATCGCCTGGTTTGGGATAGCCCTGAGCAGGTGTGTCGCTGTCTATGAATTTCCTTCCGCCCTGGTTGTTAGCCGGCGGATAGGGAGCCAGAACTTCATTTATTTGTTCGAGTTGCCCGGGCGAAGCCTGCACGTCGATGGATTGTTCTCCCGAGAGCATGTTGATGCCTAATATCCCATTGATTCTCCCGATCTGATCTTGCGAGAGCTGATCGGGGCGAATGGTCATCACCATGCCTTCGCCGCGCGACTGACCGAGCGCGTTGCCGTTGATCTGCCTGTATACCCGCACCACCGTCCGGTCGCGTCCATTGCCGACAGGGAACCAGTGACCCGGTGTATTGTCGGCTGTTCCGGATGGAACCGCGGGTGGTGCCTGCACATCTCCCGGAAGGAGAGGCGCTGGAGTGGGACCATCACCGGGAGGCGGTGGCGCACCCTCAGGCACGGGTTGATATGGAGGCAACGGCTGCGCGTATTGAGCAAGTGAACCTTGTGGAGTGGCAAGCCAGAGTCCAGCAGTCACGAGGCAGGCAAGAGCGGTTGCTCTCGTTACCTTCATAATCATGCTGGCGGTTGGGCGTGACATCCGAAAATGGCTCCTTGTCCTTTTGTCATGTATATAATGCCTTGAAATTTCCTGCGATCCAATGGGGATTCTACCTACTTCAGTCTCTTGCCTTCGTACTTTCATCATGGTTTGGAAGCGCAGTCTCATCTGAATCTCCCTGGACCGTGCCGCGGCTGCCTACCACGACCGTGTTTTGCAGAGAGCCGAGAGTCAACAACTCTGAAGCGAGAGTCTGGAGCTCATTGAGCGACGGGAAGTCAAGCAGCGGGTCGGAGGAACCTCCGGCAAGCTCATTCGAGAGCTGAGAAAGCCCTGGTTTGACCGCATTTGTATCCGGCGAGGCGCCTCCAGAGGCTGGCTCAATAGCCGTGGCGGCGTGCAAGCCCGTGATTGTTTCGCTGAAAATGGTGTCAAAATCAGGCTCATCATCATTGTCCGGGTTCTCTCCTGCTGTTACCGTGAATTCAATTTCTCGACCGTTACTGGCTGATGGAGCGACCTGTCCGTTGGAGGAAGCGTCGAATGTGCCGCCTGGGGCGTCGAATGCGCCGCTGCCTGCCGAGGCGTCGAATGCGCCGCCGCCTGCCGAGGCGTCGAACGCGCCGCCGCCTGCTGAGGCGTCGAATGCTTGTTGTTCGCACGCGGACAAATCGATGGGCGCAGCATCGCCGGCCAGCTCGTCGAGTATATCCAGAGCCGCACTAACAGCTGATTGGTCGGCGATTGCCGCGTCGTCTGGCTGGGCGTGCACAGCGGATACATCTCTGTCTGCCGCATCGGTGCGCTGTGCAGCCGTCGGCCGCGGAACGACTGTTTCGCTCGCCTCGAAGAGCATGTCAGACAACGACGGCTTTGCGGGCGGCGCGAAGTTGGTTTGCCACCCGCCGTCAGATGCCTGTGCATCTTGCGCTGTGTCGACCTGATACAACTGTGAGATCTGGTTGTACAGCTTCGGACCTTCGCTTCGCGGAGGCAGCGTTGGTGCACTTCCGCCTGGCGCAGCCAAGGCACTGGGAATTGGGGGCGCTGACGGAGGAGCGGCCGACGGTGCCGCGGCTCCCTGGGCCGACGGTGCCGCAGTGGCTTCTTGAGCCGATGTCTCTTCCTCAAACATCGACATTTGCTCTTCGAGCGATTCGAGCAGGTCAATGTCGCCGAGCGATTCGAGTGACAGAATGTCCTTGGTCTGCTCGTCGATAAAGGCATCGAGCAGGGACTTCTCTTTAGCTTCGGCCTCACTATCCTTGGGCTCTTCGATGTCGTCGATAAGCGGCTCGTCGGACATTTCGATGCGCGGTTTGGCGCCATGCCTGCCGTTGGTGATTGACGTGATGATCGGCGCCATCGGAGGTTTGACGATCGGCACATAATCACCGGCTGGAATTTCGAGCATCTTGACGCCGTCGGATTCAAGCTTGTCGACAGACGACACCTGATATTCCTCTTCCAGAGTGCGCGGCGGCGTATTTTCCTGGCTGCAGTATTTGTCATGCACAGGTTCGAACGAGTCGACGATCTTACCCAGAGTTACCTCCAGACCGAGTCCGCGGAGCTCGCAGCACAAGCCGTCAAATGCAGCTGTGCGCCCGCCGGCAGGAACGTTCTTGCCCTGCACCATATCAGCATAGGCTTCGTGCCGGCCTTGAATGTCGTCAGCCTTAATGGTCATCATCTCGTTCAATATATTGGCTGCGCCATAGGCCTGAATTGCCCAGACTTCCATCTCGCCCATGCGCTGACCGCCGTGGTTGGCTTTACCGCCAACAGGCTGCTGCGTTACGGCGGCGTATGGTCCGCCCAATCCCGAGCGGGCGTTGATCTTGTGCAATACGAGCTGATTGAGTTTCAGCATGTACTGCCTGCCGACAAGCACGGGGCGATCGAAAGGCTCACCGGTCTTGCCGTCAAAGAGTTGAACTTTGCCGTCTTCGCCCAGCCATTCATAACCGGGCAAGCGCTTCACTTCCTTGAGAGCTTCATTGACCAGTTTGAATGATGCATCCGGGGTCAATGATTCGTCGAATTGGTGAATTCTGTAATAGCGATTGAGAATGGATGCGTACAAGCCTAATTGGGTGTCGAACACCTGACCGACGTTCATACGGCTGGGGACACCGAGCGGATTCAGGCAGAGGTCGACCGGCGTGCCGTCCGGCAAGAAAGGCATGTCCTCGTCAGGAACTATAATCGACACAATACCCTTGTTTCCGTGACGTCCGGCAAGCTTGTCGCCGACTTCAACGGGACACAGTCTGGCAATGAGAACTTCGATTTCGCAGATGACGCCGGCTTTCAATTCGGGCGTTGTTTCTGGTGTGAAGATGCGCACGTCAATTACGCGCCCGCCGGAGCCATGTGGCACGCGCAAGGATGTGTCGGCCATCTCTTCAGCTACTTTGCCGAAGATGGCCTGCAGCAGCTCTTCCTCGGCGCTCAGCGCGCGGGCTTCTTTGGGAGAAAGTTTGGAGACGAGAACATCGCCGGGATTGACGTAGCTGCCTATTTTGGCGATGCCGCGCTCATCCAGGTGCTCGAGATCTTTGCCCGCAACGTTAGGCAGCTCGGGAGTGAGAATTTCAGGACCGCGCAACGTTTGATAGACGGCCGTTGAGTGCTTTTCTATTTCGATGTGCGTCAATTTGTGATCTTTGACCAGTCCTTCGCGCACGACAATGGCGTCTTCGAAGTTGTAGCCGCGCCACGGAAGGAAGGCAATGAGCAGGTTGCGCCCGAGCGCCAGTTCACCCTTGTCGATTCCGGGACCATCAGCGATGATCTGCCCAGCTTCTACTTTCTGCCCGACTTTGACTCCGGGGCGCTGGTCGAGAATCGTGTTCTGATTGGTGCGGTCAAATCTTATAAGAGGATAATAGCGGCGTTCGCCTGAAGCTTGTGTGATGACGATTTCATTGGCGGTGACGACGGAGACCGTGCCCGCTCTTCTGGCGGCAATCGAGTGGCCTGACGAACGGGCGACGATTTTTTCCATGCCCGTGCCGACACGCGGCCTTTCCGGACGGACAAGAGGCAGAGTCTGCCGCATCATGCCACCACCCATGAGGGCGCGGTTGGCGTCATCGTGCTCGAGGAAAGGAATGAGAGCCGATCCTACCGAGATGAAGCCTTGCGGCGTTATCCCGATCATATCCACTTCTTCAGGCGTGACCTGGAAGAAATTCTCGCCGCGTCTTGCAGATACGAGCGGACCGGCGATGCGATTTCCTTCCACGCGCGTGTCCGGCGGAGCAAGCGTATACTTCTTGTCGTCGCCGGGAGCGAGGTATTGAACTTCATCAGTCAAATAGCCGTTGACCACTTTGCGATACGGAACGGTCATGAAGCCGTCGTCATCAATGCGGCAGTAGGTCGCCATGTACGAGACCATACCGCAGTTCTTGCCTTCAGGGGATTCAACAAGGCATACGCGGCCGATCTGGCTTGGATGGACGTCGCGCATTTCGACCGGCGCGGCATTCGGATCGATGCCGCCAGGCCCGAAAGAAGTGATTCTTCTGCGGTGCGAGAGCTCGGAAAGCGGATTTTGTTGATCGAGATATTGCACGAGCGGGTTGCCGGCAAAGAATTTCGTAATCGCGTTTGCGAATGGACGCGTGTCGAGGAGATCGTTGGGAGAACCAATCTCTTCGTCTTCGTTGAGCTCCAGGCGTGTGCGGATGGAGCGTACCATTTGCGCCAATGCCGGACGAATGGCACGCGTGAGCGTCTCGCCGACTCCTCTCAGATGCCTGTTTTCCAAGCTGTCGACGTTGTCCAGAGTGCCAACGCCCAGGGGCAACGACAGAAGATACTCCACGGCATTGAGAATGTCGTTGGCCGTGAGTTGCAGGGACTCTTCGTCCAACCCCAGCTTCTTGTTGAGCCTTCTTCTGCCCAGTTTGCCCAGCGAGTAGCGCCGCTTGTCGGTCAACTCTTTGAGAGCCGTCAAGCCACCATTAGCGCCACCGCCACCATCGGGTTTCCATGCCCGTCCAACGGCTGCCAGAGCCTCATTTACTGTTATAGGCTTATATTCAATGCGATTGCGCTCGAGCAAGCCGACCAATCTCTTCTGGATTATTTGCTGGTCGACGCCCAAAGCTGTCAGAACCGTCGTGCAGTTTACCCACGAACGCTTGGGCAGCTTCATTCTGCACTTGGCTTTGCTTGCCCGATTGGAGATTGTAGGGTCGAGTTCGAGCTCGAAGGTGACAGGAGCACCCTGCTCGGCGAGCAGGAGAGCTTTATATAGGATTGCGGTCGGGCTCGAGTAATAGATGCCGGGAGCGCGCACCAACTGTCCCAGAACGACGCGTTCTGTGCCGTTGATGACGAATGTTCCGCGATCCGTAATGACGGGAACATCGGCCATGTAAGCATTGGATTTTCTGAGTTCGCCGGTTTGCGTGTCGCGCAGCCATACTTCCATGATCATGCGCTTGGCGTGAGTCATGTTGGTTTTGCGCGCTTGCTCGGCTGTCGTGGGATATCCCGAATCGGCCGCATAATCTTCAAATTTCCACTTCGGCTTTCCGTCTTGCCCGAGGAAAGAAAGCTCGAAACGAGGAGAGAACTCACTTCCAATTGGCGAAATCTCA
>DATNRC010000562.1:0-13607 GCA_036703705.1 Candidatus Obscuribacterales bacterium | reverse complement strand
GTTTTACTGCGTGATATCAAGGATGACGCCACCCGCCAATCACGCCCCTGAGTATTACGGAACGACAATCAAGAACGCAGCAAGCAAAAAAGAGAGCCCAAATAGTGAAGGAGCAACGAGCAGTGAAACGTTCTGCATCATCCTCAAGAGTGGCAACCATACTGACAGCAGGCAATTTGCTGTTGCTTGCCTCCTTGTCCCCGTCGTTTTCCTCCGAGCTGAGGACTCTCGAGCATGGCTCGCTCCGTTTAAGTGACGGTGCTGTCTTTTCCGAGAGGGGCGGCACAATTACGCTGAATGATGGCGACCTGCTCATAGATGCGAAACGCGAGATGAATGTGATCTGCTCCCAATGTCAAATAAGAATTGAACGCGGCGCGGTGGTGCTCGTCAAAGCCACGCCGGAGATCAATGAGATTTCAACGCTTTATGCGCGCGGCTCCGGAGACGTGCACGTCGCTGCCGGAAAGAAAAAGGTTGATGTGCTCGAAGGCGAAAGACTGTATGTTGGCCCCCAAGCAGCCGACGTCATCAGAATCGCTCGCCAATCTCCGGGAAGGAGAAATGTGATCAAATCGGACGTACAAGAAGGCTCGCTCACACTCCTGCTTCTGGAAACTTCGCCGGTAGCCATTTTGGAAAGCAACGCCCTATTGCATGAGCTCAAGAAGGGGCGTTCGGCAGAAGATCGCAGGCTGTACAACAAATTAGTGAAAATGGCGGCCTGCGTAACGTTCGTTCGCGCCAGACGAACGCGCTGATCGTCGTCAGCGCCGGTGATCGCCATCAGCCCCGGTTCGGTTTGATGACTGCAGCCTCATTCAGCAACCAGGCTGCGCGCCACTTCAACGCAGTCGGTATGGCGCCGAGCTGATCGAAGAGTTCGGAAACGCTCGTGTCATTGTCGGCAATGGCAACCATTTGCTCCATTACCTGTATCTCTTCTTGCGTGCACTCTGCGCTGGCTAAGGCAAGCCGCTCGAGATTCTGCCGCGTAATCGAGACCGCCAGCCGATCCTCTGTTGTGAATACCTTTTTCGCCTGCGCCATGTGGTCTTCGGCTAGCGCCGCATCCATCAAACAACGATCGAGCATCAAATATGGTGCGTCCTTCCTGATGCTGGTTGACAAACGTGAAACTTCCTTTTCCTTGAAAGTGAATTTGCCTTGCTGGCAAGTGACCAGAAACTCAACCAGCGCGTCTTTCCCGTTGAGCTCACCGTACTTCACGTGCAATGGCCGCCCCTGCTCCCAGAGCATGTGCAGGGCGGCGTTGCCGTTGCCGTGCACACGCAACTCTCCCGATTTCTTATTAAGCGCCAGCGACTGAAGCAATCCGTATCCGCTCAAGACACCAAGCTCCCCCGACATCTCAGACCCGCTGTCCTTGACCTGATAGCCCATGGGCACATCGGCGGCATTGACGATGCTGCCCGCTCCTCTCTCCTTCTCAGCAAAGCGAAGGGCAAAGAACGCGCTGGCGACAATCGACTCCAATCCCTGATTGTTGTCTGAAACACTGGTATAGCCAATGCATGGCGGTTCCAGAATCCCGAACTTTTGAGCTTCGCTGCTTCCGCTTATGCTTTCCTGAATTCTTGTCGCAACCGATTGTGCGCTGCCTCCATCGGCCCAGCCCAAAATGACGACGAATGAATGGGAAGTGTATCGTATCAGATAGTCAGTAAACCGCGACAGTTCGGTAAGCGTGCCCACGGATCGCAAGTGCTTCTTCAGCAGTTGGGCAAAGTGCTTGATTGCCCGCTCTCTGCCGGCAGAATCGGCAATGTGGTCAAGCGAGACGCTGATTGCTAAAACGGAAAATGGATCGGTTTTTTGTTCTGCCAGACCGCTGCTCTCAAACAAGTCCTTGAGTTGATCACGCAAAAATGCCGGCGTCAAGGAGCCCGTAAGCGCATCGCTCCAGCAAGCCGATATTTCCTTGAGATTCGTCTGATCGCTTTCATATTCGTTCAAATATTTCCCAACCACGTGCCCGACTACAGCCATTTCGGGCCGTCCAGGCGGCATGTCGGGCGAGACCGCGAGCAGCATCGTAAATTGCACTTTGCCGTCAAGAATAATTGGAAAGGCAAGAAACCTTTCACTGCCGACCAGGCGTGCAAGCAGCGAAAGCCCCAGGTTCTCCATCGAGCCCAAGCCGAAATCAGCCGGATGGCCGGATGAAAGCAGCATGCTTACTCCTGGTGTCCGCGGATTCAAGCCGGCAATCACTTTCAAGCACCGCTCGTCGAGCCCCCGGGAAACTATGACCTTCACCTCATTGGTGCCGGCTTTCAGACAAGCGGCAGCCCTGAAGTTGCCGCTGAAACGCGACATTACGTAATTAACGACAGACTCGCCAAGCGACTGGGAAGTGTCCGTCTTCCGGCGCTTTGCTTCTTCTTGAGCGAGGCTGTATATGGGTTTGATAGAAAGAGCTACATCACGCACTTCTTTGGCAACAAACAATCTTTCAGCAGCATCACATATGGTATCGCCCGGAAGGGTGGCATCATGGGCGACATTTAGCAACGCGGACAGATCTCTCAAAGGCCGCAAGATCATTACATGAGCGCAGGCAATCAATCCGATTATGGCAGCGCCTTGGGTCAGTACGAGCCAAATGAATCCGTCCTGCAAGTCTCCCGATATCACATGTGATACCATTGAACGATTGCCAAAACCGAGATGCAGCAGTTCTCCGCCTTTGCCGAATGGCACAACAGCTTCATAGTATCCGCGTCCATCAATATTGACTCGCGATGACTCGGTTGCGTATTGCTTCAGCACCGGAGCAAAGGCGGCCGTTTTGTCATCAAGAGATCCCGATTTGTCTGTGAGATAGCACCACGACGCACTGTAAGGCTCTTGCCAGGTCAAAGGGCCGTGACTGAAAAGTTCATTCTTCGTCATCAACGCAAGCTCTTCCGCACTGCGACGCGCATGGAGTGGCAACAAGAGCTCTTGTGCAATCGCATCAGCGACAAGAGAAGCGATGAAAATCGCCGTTACGACAAGGAGCGAACTAATCGTATAACTTCTCGTTCGTTCGAAGAAATAAGAAGTGTTGTGCTGTGCGCCGTCCGCGCGACTTTGAATGTCGACCACCTGGGCAATCCCTTCAACCTGTCACAGAGATACCGGGACACCTCAGGCAGATACCTGAAAGCCGTTGACGCAATCCAAAAGACACCAGAACAGATATTTACTTACCCTTTCCTCAAGGATAGCAAACGACTTCCTGGAAAATCCAAAAAAGTTTGCCCTCCTCTTATCAGTGAAAAGAGGAGTCGCTAGTCTTTCGATTCAGATTGGCTAGTCTTTCAAATGCGAACGCAACAAAACAGACGACAACAGCTCGAAAGCTTGATCGTCAAAATTGTTTTCCCGAAGGGCTTGTTCCAAAAATTGCTTTTCGTCAGGAGAAACATGACCGTCGGCCATAATCATCTCGCGAATAACCTTGGCTTCGTACTTCGAGACCTTGCCATCATCCTCAAGCACTTGTCTGAGCGCTTCTTGCAACGTGAGAGCCACTGAGTATTCCTCCTGTACCTGTCCCAATTGAATTGAGATTATACTTAAGTTTCGAACGGGGTGTATTTAGCGTGGCAGATCGCTCAACAAAGACTGAGATTACGCCGCTGGAGTTGAAAGCGAAGCTCGATCGAGGCGATAAGCCGCTGATCCTTGACATTCGCGAGCCGTACGAGCTTCCAATCTCCGCTCTTCCGGAATTCAAGCATATTCCCATGGGACAAGTGGTTCAGCGAATGCCGGAACTCGAGTCCTACAAAGAGTCTGAAGTTGTGGTCGTCTGCAGATCGGGTCAGCGCAGCGGTGTGATAGCCGATTATATGAGGCAAAAGGGATTTTCGAAAGTGTACAACCTCACCGGCGGTCTCAACGAGTGGGCAGACACCGTCGATCGCAACATGCAAAAGTACTGATCTTCTAAGCTGGCCCTGACTCGTTTTGAAGAAGAATTATCAGTTTCACTTGACATCATAGCTAAGTCGACATATTCTGGGCCCAATCTACTTTCGGCTGGCTTCTAAAAAATGACGATTAAATTCCTCCGCCCCATCGTGGTCACCTTACTAATATCCCTGTGCTCAACACCAATCGCCGTTGCTGATGCGCCAAAAGATGCGTCGGCGGGCGGTCCGCCGCCACAAGGTTTGACGCCGATGCAGCCTGTCATGGCCCAACCGATGCCTCAGACTGCTCCAGGCATTCCGGGCGTTCCTCCTGCCTACTACCCTCAACCAGGCGCTCCAGGCTACCCGGGCGCTTATCCTCCCGGATACCCGCAACCGATGCCAGGGGCATACATGGGCCAGCCGTATCCTGGAGCCATACCGGGAGGCTATCCATATACTATGCAGCCCGGGTATGCGCCGCCCTCAGGGCAACAAGGACAGGTCTCCCAACATGAGGCGCCTGCGCGCGATGCCACGCCCTCCGGTCCCACTCCATACGAGCTGCAGGAAGCCGCCATTCAACGAGGGCGCATGCAGGCACAAGCGGAGATGGACATGTTCAACAACTCCAAACCACCCGATCCGATGCCAGATCCCAACATATCGGCCGATTATCAAACCGAAGGGACAAAAGGAGCGAAACTGAAGAGTGCGGCCAGCAAAGTCGGACGAGGCATCGGGCGAACAGTGGGCGTCGCGGCGCCTTTGGTCGGCGGGCTCTTCCTCACCAAAGCAATAATGAACATGGGCAATTCGACCGGCGTGAGACTCGTGCCAACGGGAGGCATGGGCATGCCGATGGGTGGAATGGGAATGCCCATGGGCGGCTTTGGAATGCCTATGATGGGCGGAATGGGGATGCCCGGAATGTACGGACCGTAAGCATAAGGGTGCGAAAGGGCTGATTCGGGACTCTTTGCAAACGCCAGGCAACGCAGGGAATGGGATGACCTTTGCCGAGCGCTGGATGCCCGGCAAGCGGCTCTTACGCCTGTAGCCCGCACTCTTTGCGATATCATCAGCGTACCTTTGTCCAGCCGAGCTAACGTTTCGCCGCTGACTTCGCGCATGCGTTTAAGCATCGTTCAACGGAAGCGCACTGAGACAATCGGATTTCGGCGGATCGCTTTTGTGCTACTGTACGCCCAGCATTTCGGGCCAAGGAGCCTGGTCCAAATCCAGCCAGGCTCACACGGTAGAAGATAAGAGGAGAGGTGAATGACAAGAAAATACAAGTGGAACATGCTGAGCGCCCTGGGCGGCGAAATTGTTGAAGTTCGCGACGGCTATGCTCGCGGACATTTGCCGCTCACCGAGGAGGTCATGCAACCGACACGCGTCTATCACGCAGGCGCCATCACCATGCTCGCTGACGAAGTGGCTTCAGCCGCTATCCACGGCAGTGCAGTGACTGAAGAATCGAAAAAAGGCAGGTTGTTTCCTTATTCGGTTCAGCTCAGTGTCAATTTGCTGACCAATGATCCCGTAGGTCCTTTGATGGCTGAATCGGTTGTGACGCGCCGCGGGCGCATGACCGTTGTGGACACTACTGTTACATCTTCCAACGGTGAAACTGCCGCATTGATGCGGAGCACGCATCTCATGGTTGATCTGAGCAAAACCGGACCGCATAAAAAAGCGCCCGTCAGTAATTCTGTGGGTATGTAGTCCTTGAGACTAATCGCTGGAGGATGAGGCTTTGGCTGGCGAACCCGACAAGACGGACGACGTGGCGCTGCTTCACGACAACACCATATCCCCCCGGGATGACAGGCGCATCCGCGGCAAGCTTCTCAGGGAAGCAGTCTCGCGGGAGTCACATGCCGGCTGGGCTCCTCCCAAAGACCGGCCGGATCCCATAGAGGTCTTGGAGGAATCCAACAAGGGTCGCATCAAAGAGCTCATCCCAATTCGCTATGGTCGCATGATTCAGTCGCCGTTCACATTCTTTCGTGGCGCTGCCGCCCTCATGGCACACGATCTTGCCGGCACTCCTGCAACTAAAATTCGCACCCAGGTTTGCGGCGATTGCCACCTCCTCAATTTTGGCGCCTTCGCCACACCAGAGCGCAACATCGTATTCGACATCAATGATTTCGATGAGACTCTGCCCGCGCCATGGGAATGGGACCTGAAGCGGCTCGCGGTGAGCTTTGTTCTTCTGGCGCGCGATAATGACTTGAAGCCCAAAGTACAAAGCGCTGCTGCACAGACTGTGGCGCGAGCATACCGCGAGAAGATGGAGGAGTTGTCGAAGCTCGCCATTCTCGATGTCTGGTATTCACAGGTGGGTTGGGAAAGCATCATTCAGAACACCTCAGACGCTTTGCTGCAAAAGAAACGGCTAGATGAGCTAAAGAAAGCAAAGAAACGAACAATTCAGTTCTACTACTTCCCCAAACTCGTTCAGCAAGTAAACGGCCAGTATCTGATCAAAGACAATCCGCCGCTCATCTACCATCCGGCCAGCGAGAAAGAACGCGAAATATTTCTCGAGCGCGTCAAAAAAGCCTTTTTACAATACCGTGAAACCCTGCAATGGGACAAGCAGCGTCTGCTCGATCGCTATCGCCTGGTTGATTGCGCATTGAAGGTGGTAGGCATCGGCAGCGTCGGCACCACCTGCGGTATCGCCCTCTTTCTTGCCCCGGACGACGAGCCGTTGATTCTCCAATTCAAAGAAGCGCGCGCTTCGGTGCTGGAGCCGTTTGCCGGCAAGAGCACTTTCGAAAATCATGGTGAGCGCGTGGTTGCCGGACAAAGAATCGTGCAATCGGCGAGCGATATCTTCCTTGGTTGGACTCGTTATGACGACGGCAGAGATTTTTACATCCGCCAGTTGCGTGATACCAAAGTGAAACTTGATCCGGAGCTTTGGGACAGCAAGCAAATCGTCGAGATCGCGAAGGTGCTCGGCGCCGTCCTCGCGCGCGCTCACGCCAGATCGGGCGATGCAGCGCAAATCAGCGGTTACCTCGGCAGCAACGACGTTTTCGACAAAGCGATCGCTGAATTCGCAGTCGCATATGCCGATCAAACAAGCGTCGATTATCACGCCCTTCTCAAGGCGATCAATGACGGCAAGATCAAAGCAGTCGTCGAAGAAGGCGTCACCAATTAGTGCGAATGCGGCAGAAGTTCAATCTCGTACAGCGAGCGCTTGGTCAAATGATGAAAATCGCTGTTGCACAGACAACGACGATCTTCCAGATAATGACTAACTCTAAGTCTGGATCACATTGATATGAGATAAGTGGATCGCGGCTGAGCGAAAGTAAGTTGCGCGTAACAAGGCAAAAAAAGTGCTTGCCAGATTGGCAACTTTCCGGTACCTTCAAATCACGTGCGCAAAATTTTTCAACAGGTAGGTCAACCATGAAAATTCCGTCTTACACATTCACGCCTAGTCGTCTTCGCAATCATTGACGGGCGTATTCGGCCTATCGAAAGTTTGACATTCGCGGCAGTCCTTTTGGATTAGCGACTCTTTCAGCTGGAACGCCTGACACTAAAAGGGGTATTGAGCCCCGACTGGTGTTTCCAGATTAGGTTTAGAGTCGCTTTTTTGCCGCGTTTGTCCTTTTGGTTTTGTAGCGAGAAAAGGATTTGGGGTGACTGCTATGTCCCAAAATGTACTTGAAGTCCGCAACTTGAGAAAAGAATTCAAAGGCACGGCTGCCGTGAAAGATGTCTCCTTCGACCTTCCTCAAGGAGAAATTCTTGGTCTTCTCGGTGCCAACGGAGCGGGAAAAACCACGACCATCCACATGCTGCTCGGCTTAATCACACCGACTAAGGGCACGATTCGCCTTTTCGGAAAAGATCCTGAACGGCATCGGGTCGAGGTTTTGAAACGGATGAATTTCGCATCCGCCTATCAATTCCTGCCCTACAACCTGAGGGTCCACGAAAACTTGCATGTGTTTGCTGAAATCTACAACGTCAAAAATCCGAAGCAGCGTATCGACGAGGTTCTCGAATTGTTCGAGCTCACGCATTTGCGCAAGTCGAGCACCGGTATGCTTTCTGCGGGCGAACAGACGCGGTTGAATTTGTGCAAAGCTCTTCTCAACGAGCCGGAATTACTTCTGCTCGACGAGCCGACGGCAAGCCTTGACCCTGACCAGGCCGACAAGGTGCGTAAAATCATCTTGCAGTGCCAGCGGGAGACGGGAATGACCGTTCTCAATACGTCGCACAACATGATCGACGTGCACGAGTTGTGCCACCGGATTCTCTTCATGCAGCACGGCAGCATCATTGCTGAGGGCACTGCACGGGAGATTCTGGAAAAGTACAGCAGCAACACGCTCGAGGAAGTATTCATCACCATTGCCCGGAGCCCGGCTCTGTCTCTTGCTGAATCAACTGAGCCAAATGGCGCCCCGGCCACTCAAGAGAGGGTACAGGTATGAATTTCAGAGTAGTGAAAGCACTGATCTTGAAATACGGATACATTTGCTCGCGCAACACATTCCGCGCCCTGGACATTTTTTTCTGGCCGGTGATGGACCTACTCGTCTGGGGATTTGTGTCCGTGTACATGATGAAGTCGACAAACGCGCTGCCGGCACTGGTGACATTCCTCATCGCGGCGGCAATCTTGTGGAACGTGATGTTCCGCGCCCAGCAAGTGGTCAGCGTTTCTTTCCTGGATGATGTCTGGTCGAGAAACTTGCTCAACATCTGGGCGGCACCAATCAGGCCGATCGAATACGTGGGCGCCGCCTACATCATGGGACTGGCACAAGCTGTCATTGTCCTTGTGCTTGTGGGCGGACTGGCGATTCCGTTCTACTCGTTCAACATATTCTCATTGGGAGTTGGGTTTGCCTTCCTGTTTGTGAATTTGTTGATGATGGGCTGGTCCATGGGACTTCTCGTTACCGGATTCATCCTCCGATGGGGACCGCCCGCCGAGGCGCTCGCATGGGCCGTGCCATTCATCGTCCAGCCGGTTTCGGCTGTCTTCTACCCCATAAGCGTGCTGCCACCATGGCTGCAACCAGTGGCATATGCGGTGCCCGCCGCCCACGTCTTTGAAGGGATGAGACAGCTGATTCAACATGGGCAGATTGCGCCCGTCCATATATGGTGCGCTGTGGGATTGAACTTGCTCTACATGTTCTTCTCAGCATGCATGTTCAAGTTCTGTTTCGAACAGGCAAGACGCCGCGGCTTCCTCGCCAAATACGCGGCCTGATCCAGGCGGGCGGAGCGCGCGCAATGCGCGTGCTCCGCCTCCCATCCAGGGAGCGGCCTACACCAGGACAATCGCACTCGATCCACACCGGGACAATTACACTCGGCCTGTGTTGAAAGGATGATCAGCAGAGAAGATCTTCAGTGCCTGAGGAGGAGGCGCGGCGGCACGCATGAAGACGCGTGACTGCTCATAGTCATCGTACTTCCGTTGGCTCCACTCGTCCATGGTCACCGGTATTTGCTTGCCGGATGAATCGATAGCCACTGTATTGCCCTGGAGATCCGTGGTGAATTGCATGGTCTGACCGTTCGCCAGCCTGATCTCAGGCGGTGTGCCTCCCACAGGAGCAACAGTTCCATCAGGCAAAGTAACCGAAATGTGCTTCGTCTCAGTCGTTCCGTCCGGTTTCGTAATCTCAACCGAGCCATCAGGCTTGGTCACTTCTCTCGTGCCGTCGCGCTTCACAACTTCAAGCTTGCCGTCGGCAGTACAACGCTGCGAAGCTATTTCCTTGTCATTAGGATCGTCAATCTCGACCGTTCCATCACGGTAGCGCGTAACCTTCATTCCATCCGGCATTGTGTGCTCCGACGAACCGTCAGGACGGACGGCCACCGTATCATCTCCGTCTTCCGTATGCATAACCTGAATGATCGTTCCATCCGGCTTCCGACAAAACTCAATAGTGCCGTCTTCGCTCTTCCATTCTTTTGTTCCATCTTCCTTAACGGTGAGTTTGAGCTTGACCTCTTCGCCTTCGAAGGTTTGACCGTCGGCCTCGATCGTCGGCTTAATGATCAAGTCACCGTTAGGCAGCTCGTGATATTCAGTGACTTCCCCTCCTTCGTCAACCCGATGCACAAACGTTCCATCAGGGTTCTGCGTCGTTTCAACTCCGTCGTGACGCATGGTCACGGAGCCGTCTTTATTCCATGTAACGGATGAGGAGTCGGGGTATTCCTTTACCACCGTGCCGTCGGCGTGCCATGTCGTGGTAATGCGGTCTGCTGTCTTCGTTTGATAAGTTCCATCCTTCAACGTCCTCGATTCTGAGCCGTCCGGATTCTTCACAGCGGAAGAGCCGTCCGGATACTTAGTAAGTTCAGTGCCATCGCGCAGTCGTGTAATCTCGGTTCCATCAGCGAGCCTGGAAAAGCCGCTCCCGTCAGGATATTGAAAGTCCTGCCTGCCGTCAGCATGGGTCGTGACCACAGTGCCCCCCTCCAGGGTCTTGACCTGAGGAGGAGGAGAAAGCGCTTCGTACGGATTCCACACAGGAACACTTTCATCTTGCTTGTCCGGGTCGACGCCTGCATCAGAATCTGCAGCATCGGTTTCGGAACCCGGTGCGGCACTTTCGCCCTTCTTTTCGACAGGAACAGTACATACAGGCAGAAGCCCGTGCGCCATAAGAGCATCGTTGTGGACAGCGACAAAATCGGGCGCTGTA
The DNA here is from genome assembly GCA_036703705.1 of Candidatus Obscuribacterales bacterium. Lineage (GTDB taxonomy): Bacteria > Cyanobacteriota > Vampirovibrionia > Obscuribacterales > Obscuribacteraceae > DATNRC01. Next base: position 2,965 of record DATNRC010000562.1, on the reverse strand, counting down.
ACGCCGGCAAGGCGGACTTCATCAAGATTGTCGCCACAGCTGCCCGGAGCCTGTGAAACCCTCGTTTCATCAGAAGTATGAATAAGCTCGGTTTTCCTTCCGGCAGTCATTTTTCGAATCGGAACTTTGTCGGTATGAGCGCCGACAGTTCGAGAGTTAATCAGGGGAAGATGGTAGTAAGTCCCACCATGGTAACAGAAAGGAAAAGGAAGTCAAGATATATCCAGGGTCGCCGCCAACACCCTTGTATTCAGACATGCCAAACTCAACTGATATCTGTTCCGTTTCAAAAGCCAAGCGTGATGCCACCATAATCGAGCGCACAGGTCGTTTTGCAGCTGTCACCGCAACTCTGCCCAAGAAGCCGCAAACTATTTGTGCCCAGGGCCTGCCTCAGACGGGCAAATTAGCTGGGCGTGTGCCTATGTCAAGAAAGCGGATCAACAGCGAAAGATCGGCATGGACAACCAATCCGCGCGAGTCCTCCCCGACCGTGTATCCTTCGTTGGCGAGCACTCTTCGCAAATAGCTGGTCAATGGGCTGGAGATTCTGAAAAGCTGCTTTGCAAACTCGTCCTCGAGTTCCGACGGAGACTCAGGATAGGCGATCACTTGTTGACTGAAAGAAGACAACAACAGATTGAACAAAAGAATCTGCCCGTCCGAGCTCGCCAGTGACATCAGCTGATTTGCCGCTTCTTCAGGATTTCCGTCCGTGGACTCGCCGTCGGTGATATTGATGACAATGGGCGGAAAACAATGCGGGTGATCCACCAGCCATGACTTCAAGACCATGACCGCCAACTGGAATGCGGCACACATTGGAGTTCCCCCGCCCGCCTGCTCCTCGAACCAAACCGGAAAATTGTACGGCCGCTCCACAAATCCACCCTTGCCGTCGGCGATTCGCTTGCTTCGCTTCTCGACACGAGCAGGCGTATTGCCTATTACACCGATTGGAACAAGATGTTTGTTGGAGAGCGGTCCTTGAAATGCCGAGGCGACACCCATGCCACCGTACCCTATGACGCCCACATAGTAATAATCGCGAATTCCGTCGGACTTCGTGCATTTGGCGACCAGATTGCGCAGCAATGTATTGATTGCATCAGCTACGGCAGACGCCTTCGTCACGTTGTCATTCATTAGAGGCTCTTTCATCGAGCCTGATTGATCTACCAGAAACAACAAACAGGAAGGATTAGCTCGACTGATTTCTGCTCGGTAAGGCATGGATTTCCAATCACCTTGGTAGAAGTGGTCCACCAATTTTACTGGAAATGCCCATTCCTGGATTGGTCCCTCATCCGCGGTGGTAAAAAATTCCTGTAAGCACAGGCGCCGGTAAATTTTCACACAACCATGTATTGGCCCACCCCTCAGGACTTTAATGAGGCCATTCAGTGGCCAGAGATTTGTTTCGAAGATCCCGAGCTTGTTCAGGGCACTCCAGAACTGAATCCCCTTGGCGTTCCAAGGGCGATTTGCGGCAATTTTGCCAGCGTCTATCAATTGACCTCCGCACAGCGCAGCGTTGCCGTCAAGTGCTTCCTGCGCAATGTCTACAACCAGCACCAGCGATACGCGCATTTCAGCCAGTTCATGGCCGTCAATCATATCGGCAGCATTCTCGATTTCGATTACATGCTCAAGGGCATTTTGATCGAGGGCAATTGGTACCCGATCGTAAAAATGGGATGGGCCGAAGGCCCGACACTCGATCAATTCGTGCGCAAAAATCTGCACAATCGCCAGCAACTCGATCGTTTCCTCTCACAGTTTGTGAATGTAATGCAGGAGCTGCAAAGAGTTGGTATAGCCCATGGTGATTTGCAACATGGCAATATTATCGTCAGAAAGAACGATGTCATGCTCGTCGATTATGACTGTGTCTTTGTTCCAGCCATGAAGGGAGAAGAGAGCAACGAGCTGGGCCATGCGAACTTCCAGCATCCCGAACGGACATCTCATCACTTCGATAAGGAGCTGGATCACTTCTCGGCGTGGATCATATACCACACAATCCATTTTTTGAGATATGACCCCACTCTATGGCAGCGACACTCGGGTGGCGATGATTGCTTGCTTTTCAAAAAGGCCGATTTCGAAGCGCCTAACAAATCGCGCCTGATGTCCGAGCTCGAGCGGCATCCCGTACCGGAGATCAAGTCGCGCGCCGTGATCGCTCGCCAATTGCTGGAGTGCTCGTACGACAAAATCCCTCCATTTCGTCCCGGAAATGAGAGCGAGAGAGCAACAAAAGTCAGCATTGACGGAATGGCGGCGAAAAGAGGTGAAGAACGAACTGCCGCCACTGATCCATCATTAAGAACTGGCGATTTCCCTCGCTTGTCGGTTGCGCTGCAATCGAACGAGGCTCTGCCGCCATTCTGGCCGGCGGCCTCGCAATATGTGAAGGCAACAGCACACTCTCCGGCATTTAATGATTCAGTCCTGCTGGCCGGACGAGTCAAAAACGAAGATCGCGTTATGGGGAAGAAAAGTGTCGTCTTGAAGGTCGTTTGCCCGGACAAGATTTACGCGGTGAAGTGCTTCCTCTCTCATGTTCCCGATCGTCGAGCCCGTTACGAAGCGATAAGCAAACACAACATGAAGAGCGCCGCCAGTTATCTTGTCAGCTTCCAATACCAGTCGCGCGGCATTTTCGTCGAAGGGCACTGGTTTCCAATTTTGAGAATGTCATGGGTGGACGGCGTGACAATCGATCGCTTTGTCAGATCGTTGTTGGCAAGCAGCAACAAGCACCGTGTGCTGCATGTTCTTACGGCCTTCCGGGCGATGATGGAAGCGCTCGCGGAGGCTGGTATCGCGCATGGTGACCTGGAGCCGGGCAACATTCTTGTCGACGGCAAGGAGAGACTCAAGCTGGTCGACTACGATGCAATGTACGTGCCGGCGCTGGCCTGCCTACAGAGCGCCGAGGTCGGCGAGCCGGCTTATCAGC
>DATNRC010000561.1:0-4969 GCA_036703705.1 Candidatus Obscuribacterales bacterium | reverse complement strand
TCGCGGTATCTGTTCTGCCCAGGCAACCAGACTTCCAGGTCATAGCATTTGCGAGCGCAGAAACCGAGATCTCCTGCGCAAAGTAAAACACGGCGATAGGGCAGCTCGAGTGCCTCCAGAATAGCCTCAGCATCTCTGGTCAATCCTTCGTGCTCTTCTTCCGACCGCTCAGGCAAACAGAATTTGACCAGCTCCACTTTGTTGAACTGGTGCTGCCTGATGTAGCCGCGCGTGTCCTTGCCGGCACTTCCTGCTTCTCTGCGGAAGTTGGGCGTGTAGGCGCAGTGATATATAGGTAGGCGTTCTTCCTCCAAAATCTCCTCCCTGTACAAATTCGTCACCGGCACTTCCGCCGTGGGCACAAGATATAAGTTGTCGCTTTCGCATTTGTAGAAGTCGCCTTCGAACTTGGGCAGTTGCCCTGTGCCGATCATGCAATCGCGATTGACCATAATGGGCGGGAAAACTTCCTTGTAGCCTCGCTCCGAATGCTTGTCGAGCATGAAGTTCATCAGGGCACGCTCAATTTTGGCACCCTTATCCATGAGAACCGTAAAGCGCGACTCTGCAATTTTCACGCCGCGCTCGAAATCAAAGACACCCAGAGCTGGGCCCAGCTCCCAGTGCTCTTTCGGGGAATCGATGATCGGAAGGTCGCCCCATCTCTTCACCTCAACATTGGCAGTTTCGTCCTTGCCATCAGGGACTGACGGATCGGGAATATTGGGAATGCTGAGCTGCAGATCGAGAATTTGCTTCCCAAGCTGATCTTTCTCCGGCTCGATTTCCTCTCTGCGCTTTTTCAGCTCTTTAGTTTCCTGACGCAGCTGCTCCATCTCTTCTTTCGGCAGCTTGCCGCTTTTGAACTTCTCCGAGATTTCGTTGGTCCGGCGATTGAGCTTTTCCCATTCTTCCTGGGACTTGCGATAGCGAACATCCAAATCAACCAGTTCTTTCACGGAAAAACCACCATTGCGGCGCGCAAGCGCCTTTTCAACGCGATCCGTGTCTTCTCTAATTAATCTGAGGTCAATCATAAATTTGAACTTTTTTCTCCGCTCAACGTATTAAAAAGTAAGGGACCAACCCTGGTAAGTGGTCAGAAATAGCATTATAGAGGTTGGGAATCACATGGATGCCCAATTGTGCCGCAGGGTAACAGACAAATGGAAAGTCTCTCTAGGCCGCATGGGTGAAGAGAGGGCGGTCCAGACTCTAGTCGACAAAGGCTGGACGATCGAGGACAGAAATTGGCGCAGCGGACGCTATTCAGAAATCGATATCGTCGCCCGCGAGCCAGGCGGCTTGCGTGTATTCGTTGAGGTCAAGTCGCGATGCCGCAAAGAGTCGTCGGCAGGTTTTCAAACCATCGGCTTTGAAACTCTCAAGCGGCGGAAACAGCAGAAACTCATCACTTCAGCCCGCACATACATGGCGCATATAGCAAGATCGAATGCTCCATTTCGCATTGACATAATCGTGGTGGATTTTGCCAGGCTCGCCGGCATCACCGACCCGGACAATCTGCCCGAGCCATCAATCATTCACGTTGAGAATGCGATTTGTTGCTAAGCCGCTAAATTTTTTCTGCACTCTACGTATTTTCACCAATGACATCGTATTTTTGATTTGTTAATCTTCCTACCATCTTCCCAGAAAAGATTTGCACTACCCTTCAGCCCTTAGTTCCCGAGTCACCCACTGGAGGAAGTCGATGTTCGCTTGGAAAGAAAAGCGAGATTCTAAAACAAGAATCGAAAAGCTGATGGCCGACCATCAAGAGCACTTCGGCGCCAATCGCCGGGCCATAGGGCTCTTTCCAACACCAAGAAATCGAGCCATTCACGATGTTTCTCAATCGCATTCGCTTCGTTACCACCAGCTATTGATTTCCATCGAAGGGAATCATCAAACCTGCTGTTTGCGGATCGTCTCACCAGCACACAAATCGCGCTCAGCCATCATGGTTTTTCGCGGGCGGGTGCTGGGGTGCATGTATGGACGCAAAGGCATGCAGCAACAGTTGTTCGGGCAACAAGCTCTCGAACAGGCAATGTCAGATCTGGCACATCCTGAGAGCATTCTTGATGCATATCTTCTGCCCGAAGATCTCGTTCTTGCTGCCGGCGGTCTGTTTCACGGCAGCGCCATCGACTGCCCGGCAACGATGTCGGCAGAACAAGTCTTTGAATCGTCATGCGAAATGCTGATGCGCAGCAACATGCCCGGGTGCGTGGTTGTTAATGACTATCGCAATCTGGCTGTCTGCATGGTTTATGTGTTCGGCGGAAGAATCGTCGGTGTTTACTCGTTCAACGAAGGCTGGGTCGAAACCAGTTTCGAAGCCGGTCTTAGATATGTGACCGGTACGTACGGAGCGCGCGTTATGGGAAGCATGCTTCCCTGCCATAACGTGAAAGAAGTGATGGATCTAACGATAAGCCTTACAGGACTAGCCGATCGCAAAGCAACAATAGAACGCAGCAAATACCTGCAAGGGCACAGCGCAGAAGACATCATTCTAAACTGCAGTCCCGAGGGCGAAAAATTGCGCACCACGCTTCAGCTTAACCAGATCAACAGTCGCCAGACACAGAGCGGTTTGCGCAATAGCATCCCGCAAGGCACTCAAGGCGCCCACACCACATACTCGACGCATCTGGTATCGCACGGACCAGCGACAGTGAGCCGTTAGGTAAAGCTGATTTTGAACGCAGACAGTGCCTTCTGCGTGCTCGCTTGCGATTAGACATCGAGGATTCACAGCAGTTTTGAATTCACGTGGCGTGATTGCTGCAAGACCTCGATACACCGATCGAGGTCTTGCAGCAACTGATCGCGCCTTCCAAAATGCGGTTGTGAAGCGTGCAGTCTTGCGTCATAAGACGCATCGGCGAGTTCGACCTCAAAATTGTCTTCAGCGATCCCACAAATGGGTGTATCGCCCCTCAAGATATATGGAGAGAACTGCACCGGCGCTGTTGACGTTATAGGTCACACTGATTGATGCATTGTGAGGCTCGAGAAGCTCGTCAGGCGCAATTTTGCGCATCAGCATCAAAGTCTTGATTGGGCGCACCAGCCGAAAAAAATTGTTGCAGTCGTCAGGTTGATGTTTGAATCGGCGGAAAATCATTCTCGCTTCATTGTGCCGTCCAGCAAAAAATGCATTCACCAGCTCTTCAAGAATGGCTCGATCATTGCTGCTCAAAGCGTCGAGCTCGATGCGCAGCCTCGTATCCATGCCGATTGAACGGGCCAGGTTCGCGAGCCTTACATGATCGGCGTTCATCGGATTGAGCGGCACACCATCAACAATAGTGCGCGGATCGTGTCCCGCTATGGGACGCGGTCCGGGCGGAACATAGACGGTGTGCAGGAAACCCGCCCAATCTCTGAGATTCATAACGGTGCAGCTGCCGTCCGGATTGAGGAAAACGGTGGGAGCACCGTTCTGCGGGCCGCTGCCTGTATGCGGTTGAGCCCAGTTCGCCACGCCTGAACTCAAGTGATTCACGCGATAATTGGTGTTTTTCAGCGATTGAAAATCTGACATATCTTTCTTGAACCCGATGAATAGTAATTGACCGTGCTAACCAACGAATGCCGGAGATCAGTCCCCTCGAATCAAAGCATCGAGACTCATCCAGAGCCAGCGCTCACTTTCGAGGCAGCATATCGATTTTTTGTTAAGGAGCCATAAAATGGCTTGCCTGGGGCGTCAGCGGGATAAGGAAGTCCCTTTTAGAGCAAGTCCATTTGGAAAACTCTCTTCCGTAGCATAAACTGTCCTCGTTGGCAAAATCTTGGCAGTGGGAGAGTTTGCTTACTCATGGCGGATAGGTGTCAGAAAAATGGCGGACAAGTGTCAGAAAAACAGAGAAAATTCTGACAAAAAGACGTCAAAGCCAGCCCTGGCATAGCAGCGCGCAGGCGAGTTGAAAATGAGCAAGGCGATCATTTCACCGAATACCAGCATCATGCCTGTCACCGCCATAACAAATATGAGCGGGCACCTGACCGTTGGCGGTTGCGACACCGTGACCTTGGCGCAAAATTTTGGCACGCCGCTATGGATCATAGATGAGGAGACGATCCGTCAGGCCGCAACCGCATGCATGGAGGGATTGAGCGTCTATCCCGGAGCAAGGGCACTGTACGCGGGCAAAGCCTTCCTCTGCCTGGCTATGTGTTATATCGTGCGCCAGCTGGGCATGGGCATTGACGTAGTCAGTGAGGGCGAGCTTTACACCGCACGCGAATCCGGATTTCCAGGCAATCTAATTTACATGCATGGCAACAACAAATCCGAGCGCGAAATTCGTGACGCCATTCAAACTGACGGCGTGACGATTGTCATCGATAACCTTTCGGAACTCTGGATGTGCGCAGCCGCAGCACGTTCAATGCAGAAGCAAGCAAAGATACTCTTGCGCGTGACACCAGGCGTGGAGCCTGATACACACCATTACATCAAGACCGGACACGCGGCGAGCAAATTCGGACTGTCTCTCGACGACATTCCCAAAGCAATCAATTTCATAGCCGCCCAGGGAGAAGACCTCAAGTTCGAAGGTCTGCATGCGCACATTGGCAGCCAGTCCAAAGAAATCGAACCTTTTTTGGAAATCGTGGATATCATGGCGGAGCTGTATGAGGACATCCGGAAGACTTATGGTATATCGTTGCCGAAGCTTGACCTTGGTGGCGGTCTGGGCATCAGCTACACGGAGCCCGACAATCCGGTAGGAATTTTTGAATGGGCGCGGCAAATTGCGACCAGGGCCCTTTCGGCGTTCAAAGGTCGCCAACTGCCGTTGCCGGAGCTTCTGGTTGAACCCGGCCGCGCCATCATCGGCACCGCGGGTGTCACGGTGTACCGCGCCGGGCATATAAAGACGTTGCCGGACGGAAAGAGGTTGATTGCCGTAGACGGCGGCATGGCAGATAATCCTCGACCGATGACCTA
>DATNRC010000560.1:0-12811 GCA_036703705.1 Candidatus Obscuribacterales bacterium | reverse complement strand
ATACTGTCCGCCAGTCATTTCTTTGGCGCGGATCGTGCCCTGCAGATAAGCAAGCATCGGTCAACCCATGAGGTTCAGTGCAGGCGTAAGAGAAGATCTCAGACCTGACAGGATGAGACGCCTTACCCGCGGCGGGCGAGGACAAGCCCAGAGCGGATAAAGTGACAATCGGGGCGAGAGGATTTGAACCTCCGGCCTTCCGCACCCGAAACGGACGCGCTACCAAGCTGCGCTACGCCCCGACAAGGGGAGATTTTATCACGATTCTCTACTGAGCCATTAATGTGACGTTGCCGCCGGAGGCGTGACCCTGCTGGAGCGCTGCCCGGGCATGAGATATGAGCACTTTACCATCGTCATCCATGCGCTCCGACCACTGTGAGAGCCCGACGCTGACAGTTATGTTCAGCTCCATATTATTGGCGTCAAAACTGGAGTCGCTGATTTTGACGCGCAGGCGTTCCGCTACTTCGATGGCTCCCTGCGAATCCGTGCAGGTAAGCACAACCGTAAACTCGAATTCGCCGGTTCTGACGACAATGTCTGAATCTCGCATCTGCTTGCCGATCAATTGCCCGAGGTGCTGGATGACTTTGTCGCCAGCTTCCTTTCCGATGGCACGCACTAATTCTTTGTATTGATCCACTTCGAGAATGACTACGCTCAAAGGGACTTTGTAGCGCTTGCTTTGCTTAATTCCGGTCTTGAGGAATTCGGTGAGGTATCTGCTCGTCTTCAGCTGTGTCAGCGGATCGATAAGGGACAGCTCCTTGATTTGCTGCTCCTTCATGCGCAGCTCGTCGCGCAACGCCTTTTCTCGCAGCACTTGCTTGACACGGGTGAGCAGCTCTTGAGGCTCGAACGGTTTGAAGAGAACATCTTCAATTTCCGTGGGGCTCTTCAGGTCCTGAAGAGTTTGCTCGCGCGAGCCGAGAAAAATTATCGGAATGTGACTTGTCTTTTCGTCGGCGCGCAAACGATTGAAAACTTCCACGCCGCCCATCAGCGGCATGTGAAGGTCGAGAATAATGACATCCGGTGTGCGCACCTTGCAGGCGGCAATGGCTTTGAAACCGTCATTGGCGGAAGCAACCTGATAACCCGCCTTCTTCAAGAGGTCGCACAATGCAATGGTATGGGCTTGTTCGTCGTCAACTACGAGTATGTTGTAGTTTGCTTTCACGTCCAGGTCCAATCGCCCCAGTGGTATCAACTACGGGTGTCTCGATCCCAAGTTTCAACTTCTCGCATTGATACCATCTGATTCTGATGATACCCGGTAGTAGCCGATTTCAACAACTTGTCAATTCGATATAACGACAATCGTTGGAAGTTCTATTTCTCCTGGCGACTTACCTTTTTCTATATCGGCGATGCTTCTTGCGACGTTTTTCGCCAGCAATGTCGTATCGATGCCAAGGCGTCCGGGAGCCACGCCGGATATGCGCTCCAGCCCGCGCTTGAGGAGCTTGAGCGCTCCCTTTTGATTGTCACGAAAGAGGTGATGATATCCAACGGCTATCTGAATGATGCCTTGAGTTAATTCTCTCTCCTCTCCGCTTTGAGCCGTCCAATATTTTTCCAGTGTCTCATGACACTGAAAAAATTCTCGGGCGTTGAATTCATTGACGCCTTTGCTGAAGAGTGCCAGCTCATCCGTGCCTGGTGGGGGCAATTCAATCCCCCTATTGCCGGTCCGTCGAGGCAATGACAATTACCTTCGCGTCCTGCGGTTGGTTTTCCAATTCCGGCTGCGCAAGCGTGATCACCTGCTCGGTGTCGAGCAAGCCCGAAAGATCCACAATTTTAGGACCGACAAGAAGAAAGACTGCCGGAATTACTTTGCCCGCGTCGCCCCATTGCGAATGTTCTTCCACCAGTCTGGCGATGAGTTGAGAGACCGCTCCCGGATTACCCGTGAGAGCCTCGCCGTTTCTCACTTGCAGCCTAATATTGCCGGCCTGGTCGATGACGCGAAGCGAATGCGTGTGTGTCGAGAGAAGTCCGAACAGTTTCCTGGCCGTTAGCTTTACGCCGTAGAGCGAAAAGTGCTCGCTTTGTGCTTTCAGTGATACTAAATCCGGCGCCACGCGCAATGATTCGGCAGCGAGGGCAATTTTCTCCTCATCGCTCAGATCGCGTTTGAGTTTCTTGGTATCCGTAACGCTTGTCGAACCGGACGCCGTGGCGCGCACGATGTTGGCCCGCGAATCAAGCTCCACATGGATGTCGATTGAATGCACATCCGCGCCCATTTTCAAAACGGCATTGCGCGCCTCTTCCCTCACCCGCAAGATGTCGTCATTAGTGGGGTTGACGATTTGCCGCTCCACGGTTTCGCGAATCAGCGCGAGAGCAACGCCGATGGCCGAAATGACGTCCGCGTGCTGCGCAAGCTGATGCCGCATGGAGAGCGTCTTTCCCAGGTAAGGAACGATTGCCGCCGCGCCGCCTCCGCCGCCGATCAAAGAGACTATGGAAGGATCGAGTTTATGATCTTTGATCAGCGCTTTCACAACAGGTATGACGCGCTGGCTGGCAAGAGCGAGCAGCCTGTCCGCCGCCTCTTCCGGCGTGGATCCGAGCTCTTTTGCCAGCAAACCGATTGCCGATGCGATGGCTTCTCTATTGCCGAAGGCCGGGTCGCCCTCCGGCACCAGACCGAGAAAATTGGAGGCGCATGTCGGCGTCAGGCAATATTGGCTCTTCTCTGCCCTGCCGGCAAAAGTGACATAATCGCCGGGATCTTGTGAAAGCGGGCTTATAAGCTGAATTTCCGCATGATCGAATTCTTTCGTGAAGGCAACGTATTTAAGGCCTGCTATATGGGCGCTGCGCGGTCCGACATCGAACAGCTCAGCTTGCCCTCCTCCTTTGCGCATTCTGGGAATGGAGCCGCCGGCCACCCCCACCGTCCGCACGTCGAGAGTATGCGTGTAGACCCGGTGCCCGCCCACTTCTCCTGAGCGAATCTTGGCTTTTCCATTGGTGATTGCCGAGATGTCCGTGCTCGTTCCCCCCACCTCCAGAAAGATGCCGTCCGAGATGTGGAGGAACATCATTGCCGCTGCTACTCCGGCAGCCGGGCCGGAGAGCATGGTGAGAATCGGCCGCCGTCTCATCGCCTCGATGTCCATGACGCCGCCGTCAGAGCGCATAATCATCAGAGGCGCGCGAATGCCGGCTTCGCGCACGCTTTTCTCGGTCATATTGGCGCTTTCCAGCATTCGCGGAAGCATAGAGGCGTTGATTACCGCAGTGCGCGTGCGCACTTTCAATCCATACAACTGGCTCACTTCACTGCCTGTGGTGGCAAGCAAGCCTCTGCCTTGCGCGATGGCAAGCGCTCGTTCTTCATTTTCCGGTGCGTCGACGGAGAAAGCCTCGCTGATGGCGATTGCTTTTGCCCCCGCATTGAGAAGCTCGTCGAGCGTCTTTTCTATGATCTCATCGGAGGGCGGTCTTGTAGTGTCGATGAAACGGTGATGAGTGGTGAGAAACTTGCCGGGCGCCAGCTCGATTTTGCCGACGTTGGTGCCCATCCTTGCCAGCCACGCATTGGCGCCGGCGCCCATGCCTATGATGCCGACGGTGGCGACATCTCCTTCCAAAAGGGCATTGGTCGCCTGCGTAGTGCTGTGGGCGATGAAGGTCACATTCTCAGGGGCGATCTGAGCTTCTTTCAAGAGCGTCGCGAGCGACTGGATGATGCCGCGTGCCACGCCTTCCGGCGCGGTATGGGTGGTGGGCACTTTCGCTTTTCCCACGAGCTCGAGCGTCACCGCGTCGATGGCGATGGCGTGCGTGAAAGTGCCGCCCACGTCGATGCCGACCCGGACCTTAGCTGGCTTTCCTGCGTTTTCCTCTCCTTTCGGCATTCCTCTCCCGTGCCACTATTACTTCTGCAAATAGCCGAATTGCACGGCCATCGTGAGACCTACGATGACGGCAATATAGGCATAGACAAACGTCTTTCTGAGCAGGGTCTGCGTGTCCGTGCCGAGATATGTTGCAATCCATATGTTGGCGGTGTTTGTCGGATCGCAAATCCCCTGCACCTGGCCGACCGACATCAGCATGGCCATGATGGCCGGGAAGGGAAGCACCCTCATGTCTTTAATTAGCTGCACCAAACCGCTGCCCATTCCCCATAGGCTGAGCGGCCCTCGATAGAGAGCGAGCGGCGCGGCAAGTGTGAATGTGATTATGTAAGGCAAGGGCCGGCTGGGAATGACCTCTTTGAGAAGCGGCGCAATGGATGATGCAACCTGCGGCGCCATCACGGCGTTCATCAGCATGCCGATGCCAATCATCAGCACCACGGCCGGTATCACAGCCGTGATGCCGTCAAGAATCGAGCGTGTAAGAACGGTAATCGAATTTGCCTTCCAGGTGGTTAGTACACCATAGGTAATACCGGCAATGAACGCCGATATGAAGTCCCAGCGGAAAAACAAAACGAGGACGAGAGGAATGACCGGCGTGATCAGCGCAGCGGCCGGCGTGGAAAGGGAGGCTTTCGCGTGACGAAAGCCAGCATAGGCGATCAGCGCCAGCAAGACACAGCCGGCGGCAATTACAGACGTGGCGTCAACTTCAGTCGTTTTGCCGGACATGGTGACGGCAGCGCCCTGCGATTGCCTTAAGAAAAGAAGGCCGATGGCAGCAAGCATAACGGCGAGGTATTTGATGTTTTTTCTGTCTCTCAGCTCAATTGCTAAAAAAACCAGGATGATGACGCCAATTATGAGGGCGAAAGGGACGACGAAGTTGATGATTTGGGAAGGCGCAAGATCGAGAACAGTCATGTACAGCGACCAGCCGGCTATGTTGAACATGCCTCCCAGGCTGATGCCGAAAAGAAATAACGCACCGGCGGTGATGCTGGAGATGCCGAGCGAGAGGAGGGCGGGAAGAACAATGGTGCCCACCATGATTACCGCCCCCAGCCCGCCCAGGGTGGAAAACAGTACGGCCGTAACGAGCGTCATCACAGCTCCCAGAATGAAAGGATTGTCGCCGGCAAACTCAGCCACCCAGCGAATAAGGGCTTTGGCAATGCCCTGCTTGTTCATCAGCTCGGCAAGCACGGCGCCGAACATCGTCGTCGTGTAAGCGGAATGCAATTTAATGGCGCCCTTGCTTATTACGTCCGACAGAATTGCTGCTGGAGGAATGCCACCCATGACCGCCATCAGAATCGCCATCAGCGGCAGCGCCAGCAAAGCCGAGATGCGCCTCGTGTACATGAGCGCCGCCATTATTGCGAAAACGGCGAGACAGGCAATTCCAATTAGCATCTGCTTTAGTAAAGTCGTCAGTAGGTAGGCGTCAAGAGGAAAGAGTCGGATTTCCGCAACGGCGCGCTCGGTGCCTGGGCATTTGCTGCCGCAACCAACAATTTCAGTTAATGATCTGCTGTTGGGAACTGCTAAGTCAAGTGGACGCAAAGAAGTACGGCAAAGAAGTACGTCAGCGGCGCGTCTCTGCCACCAACTCCCGCGCGCTCTTTCTCAGTCGCTCCGCTTCCGATGGTTTGTTCATTCGCCGGTAGAGACTGGCAAGGCTGAGCGTGCACCCATAAAGATATCGCCGCGGTGCATTAGGATTTTTTTGCAATATGGAGATTGCTTGCTTGAATGTCTTCTCGGCCCTTGGAAAATCGCCGCGGTTCATCAGGGCGAACGCCATGTCATTGAGAAAACATCCCATCGTTGTGCTGTTGGGCGGGTAGAGCTTTATGGCGATCGGCAAAAGGGAATCGAATGTCTCCACTTGCTTGCCGTATTGCCTGATGTTGCCGTACAGGTGGGCCAGGCGCACTGTAGACTGGAATCGAGAAAACTCTGTTCCGGTGCGGGTTTCAATAGCAATGGCGCGTCTCAAGCGCGGTATCGCATAGGGCAATGTCTCCCGCGCGGATGCGTAAATGTCCGCCATCACGGCAAGTCCGGCAGAAAGCTCCTGATAATCTTTCTCTTCCTGCGATTCCAGTTTGCGCACAGCATTGTCGGCGGCAATGAGGGCTCTTTTCAAATTGCCGGAATGAAAGTAGAGACCCGCAACTGACAACTCTATCTGCTCGCGCAGCTCGGTGGGCAAAATATCGACCATGGATACGGCTTTTGTGGCATAGGCTCTGGAAAGCTTGACCTCACTGCAGCGGTAATAAGCGTTTGAAAGCTCTGCGCAAAGCATGAAAACCTCTTTGTTTTCGGCATCCTTGCCGCCTGCCAGATCGAGCGCTTGCAAAAAGAGCGGAATGGCGCGTCCCGGGTCGCCGGCGCGTTGATAAAGACGTCCTTCCTGATGGAAAAACTCAATTTGATTGATAACCGGGATCTCAGAGATAAACTTTGATGCTTCGTCAAAATATTTCTTCGCCAGGTCGTAGGATTGCGAGTACTCGTATGCGAGAGCCAGATGGTGGAGAACTTTGGCTTTGAGAGAAGTATCGTCGGGGAACTCCTTTTCCAAGACGTCAGCGACGGACTGCAGGATGGAAATAGCGGTCCGTGTTTGCGCATCATCGGCAAGCCTGGATTTTTGCTCGTCGACCTTCGAGCGCAAAAATGCATAAAGCTTGTTGTCTAACTCTGAATAGCCATTGCGCAGTTGTTGCCGTTCGTCTTCGTTGGCGGAAGATGTTGCTAAAGCGTGACGTTTTTTCTCCAGCCTGTCAGCCATCTCCTTGATGTCGTTGAGACGGGGATTCAGCTTCGCTTCGTCTTTCTTCGCTCTTGGAATTGTCGCCAGCTCCTTTTGCAAATTGGCGCACTGTTCGCTTCTGCCCATTACCGAATAGAGGTCCATCAGGCATTCTAAGCTGGAAATCATGCGGACGGGTCGCGTCACAGCCGATGACGTACGGGCTATGTTCAGCGCTTTTGTGAGAAGATTCTCTGCCTCCGCATAACTGCCGTTGTCGAACGCAACCTGCCCCTGATAATCCAAAGCGGGCCATTGTTTGTCGCTTTGCTCCATCTGAATGCGCTCGTAAATGTAAAAGGCGGCGACAGATGACGCGACAAGCGCAACAGCGAGGAAGGCTGCGGCGACGTAACTGGGAACGCCTTTGCTCTTGCCGGACCATCGCTTGCGCGCCAGCCACTGGAACCATGCTCCAGCATTGAATGCGCCTCCGCTCTTCTTTTCGCTCAACTCGGCAAGAGCCCTCTCGAATTCGGTCATCGATTGAAAACGTTTGCCGGGATCTTTCGCCAGTGCTTTGCAGACGATGGAGTCGAGCTCCAGTGCCTTAGGGCAATCCTTGCGCCTTGCAAGAAGAGATTTTGGATTATCGTAGAGATGCATCTGAATGGTCTGCACGGCCGTCTGCCCTTCGAAAGGCGGCACTCCGGCGAGCATCTCGTACATCACACAACCCAGTCCATAGATGTCCGATCGCACATCAAGCTTCTTTCCTGAGCATTGTTCGGGGCTCATGTAGAGAGGGCTCCCGAAAATATCGCCTGTCCTTGTCAGATTGAGCGTCGTTTCTTCCTGATCGCTGTTGAGCTTCGCAATACCGAAATCGACGATTTTTACCAGCTCTTCTCCATTCTTGTTCTTGGTAAGCAATATGTTGCCCGGCTTTAGATCGCGGTGGATCACTCCATTCTCGTGAGCGTGCTGCAGCGCCAAGCATGCCTGGCGGAGCAGATTTATGCAGCGTTTTTGCTCGAGCGGCCCTTCTTTGGCGATCAGGTCGGCGAGAGATTGCCCCTCTATCCAATCCATCACCATGAATGGTGGCGCCTGCTTCGGCACCTCGTAAGCATGAATTTTGACGATGTTGGGAAACTCCAGACGGCTGATGGCCATTGCTTCCTGTTTGAAGCGCATGAGGTCCTGAAAGTTTGCCATCTTGCGCAAATGCAAAACTTTTATCGCCACCTGCCTTTGCAGCGTCAGATCGCGGCCCTTGTACACGACGCTCATCCCACCTGCTCCCACCCGAGACAGGACTTCATACTTGCCTTCAAGAACAGCGCCGACGAGCGAAGACTCGTACTCGAGGGTCTCGCAAAGGGCTATCGTGTCCTGATCGACGTCAAAATCCGGATCGATCCATTTGCTGACCGATTGTTCTTCTGCCGCGCCTGGAGCCAGATCGCCGGCGACGTCCGCCGAGTCATCCCTTTTGTCGTTGACGGACGCCTCGATGTGCGCGCGATCAGGATCCACTGTGTGTTGCTCCCGTGCTCAAATGGGAACCACTCCTCAAATGACAGATTGTGAGGTACCTTTGCCAGGATATGGGTGCTTAAACCTTGTTCCACCGCTCCAACCTCTATTAAACAGTGATCTAAAGAGATTGGTTGTCAACGTCGGGACTGAGAAGCAAATTCAGATCACATGGGCCGTCGAAAGCGGATCAGGTTGCCGTCGAAACCGGAAAAGCGGCGCCATAACAACGAGACAACAGGCGCCATTGAAAGCGGGTCACAGGCGAACGCCGTCTGCGCGCTTGGACAATTTTTGCGCTTCTTCTTGCTGTCCGTTTTTTTGCAGCAAGGCGGAGAGGTCCTTGAGAGTCTCCTTCAGCACCAGGCGGCTGGATGACGGATCGCTGTCGAGAATCCTCAGCGCGCGGCGGTACAAACCTTCCGCCGCAGCGCTGTCGCCGCGCTGCGCCTTCGTATAGCCGAGGTCGTGCAGCACCATAGCTTCACGAGAGCCCATCGGTTGCTTCATATCTTCCGCCAGGGATGCTGCTTTCGTTAAGACAGGCTCTAATTTGTCGTATTGCTTGAAAATTGTATAGATATCGCGAAGGCGCAGATAATCATCGAAAACCGCCATCTTGTCAAAGGAAAATGCTCTCGAGCGAATGGCGATTGCACGTTTGAGGTGTGCGGCTGCTACATCGCGCTGCTCTTCCAGGTCGTGCAATTCGGTCACTTGTACTCTTGCGGCCTCGGGCGTTTTGGGTGTGCCCTTGCCCAGGACGAATTGCTTGCGATCGCTAATTGTTTTGCTGTTTGCTTCGCCAAGAAGGCTCAATACTGAGGCTAAGTTTTCATAGTCTCTCGGCATGTTGCTTTCCAGCTTGTTGAGAGTTTCTTTCAGGATTGAAATCGCTTTCGTGATTTCTCCTCGCCATATCAACGACTTTGCGCTGACGATTTTTGCCTCCGCGGAATCAGACTGCGGGCTTTTCGCCAGCAGGTCACTTGCCCGCGACAGGAGCTCGATGCCTTTCCTGGCGTCACCGTTATCGAATGCTATCTCTGCCGAAGCGGCGAGGCATGACGCCAGATCGTAGGTGAGCGTTTCGCTGCCTGGCGCGCTGTAGAGCTTCGTAGCTGCAGAAAGAATGTCATTCGCGCGCCTGGGGTTGCCCGTCGATAAGTAATACCTCGCTTGGGCAATGAAGATTTTGCTCGTGCCGACGAATTTATTGGCTGCGAGTTTGCGCGCGGCGGCACCTGTTTTGTCGAAAACATCTTTCGGATCGGCGGCTTTTCCAAGACCAAGATTGTTGGCGCGCATTGCAACCATGAATGATTCTTTGAGACTTCTTTCTGAAAACGGCTTGTTTGTGTCGGAACCACTTGCTCTAATATCGCTGCCCGTTGTTGCGGCAGGCGCTGTCGTTGTTCCCTCGCCTGTTGTTGCGGCAGGCGCTGTCGTTGTTCCGTTGCCCGTTGTTGCGGCAGGCGCTGTCGTCGTTCCCTCGCCTGTTGTTGCGGCAGGCGCTGTCGTTGTTCCGTTGCCTGTTGTTGCGGCAGGCGCTGTCGTTGTTCCGTTGCCTGTTGTTGCGGCAGGCGCTGTCGTTGTTCCCTCGCCTGGGGCGGCGCCATCTAAGGTCTTCTCGCCTTCCTTTCCGGAAGATGCATTCTTGCCTGTGTTCAGGAAAGAGTCCAACTCGGAAGGCGGCGGCGAGGGTGCAAGTTTAGCCAGATCTTTTTGTGATTCCGCGAGCCAGTTACGTGCCGTTTGGTCTTCTTCGAGGTTGACCAGCACCCAATTGAGATCGACTAAACCTTCTGTAGTCGTGGTGAGCGGCAGGGGATTTTTGTCGAGCGGCACTGCGCGCGCCGCTTCCAGTGCTTCGGCATATTCTCTTTGCGCCCTTTCATAGTCACCATTATCAAACTGCCGCTGTGCATGTGCATCTTTGAGATTCCACTGTTGCACGAGAAAAGCTACGTCTTCATCGATGTTCGATTGAGAGCCGGAGCTGCTCAGTTTGTTGCCCTTGCCGCTGTATAGATCCCAGGCCGCCTTGGCGCCCAGGAGAGCAACGAGCCCGAGGCATATCACGATCAGGACGCGCTTATTGTCTTTCTTCTCCTCTGTGGCTGAAGCGCGCTCAACCGCCCGTGGTGCTGGAAGGACCTGGGTGTACGTGTCCGAGCTTTCTTCGCTCGGCATGCCGATTTGTTTTAAGTCCTTCTGCAGTTCTTCCACGGACTGATAGCGATCGTTGGGATCTTTTGCCAGTGCCTTTTTTATGATGCGATCGAACAGCTGAGGGTTGGGCAGGTCCGGGCGATGGCTGGAGAGCGGCTCCGCGGTTTCGTTCAGATGCATATGCACGGTGTCCAGGAAATTTTCCCCCACGAAGGGCGGAAAGCCTGTAAACACTTCATAAATGACGCAGCCGAGGGCATAGATGTCCGTTCGGGCGTCAAGCTTCTCGCCGCGGCACTGCTCAGGACTCATATAGAGCGGGCTGCCGAACACTTCTCCTGTTTCCGTAAGCTTGCGCCCTTGCCCGTCAGGGTGCTGAATTTTAGCAATGCCGAAATCCACGATTTTGACCAGCTCTTCGCCATCGTCGCCGGTTACGAGCATGATGTTGCTCGGCTTCAAATCGCGGTGAATGACGTTTTTTTTGTGAGCGTGTTTCAACGCCGAAACGACCTGGTGGATGATGCGAAGCCCGCGCCTTACGTCCTTGATGCCCTCCCCTTCGACAATGTCCAAAAGGGAGCATCCTTTCAAGTAGTCCATGACCAGATAAGGATCGCCCACGTCTGGCATCACGAATTCGTACACTTTAATCAGGTTGGGGTGGTCCAGTTGGCTCGCCGCTTGACCTTCCTGCACGAAACGGTCACGGGCTTTGCGATCCAGCCTGCGCTTCGGCGACAGAACCTTTATCGCCACATGGCGCTTGAGAAGGCGGTCCCAGGCCTTGAACACAACACTCATGCCGCCCCGCCCCAGGCACGACACTATTTCATATTTCTCGCCTACGATCGCCCCTACCGGCAGGTCTTCGCTGACAATCGTGGGCTTCGCCGCGTATCGTTCCGCTTTTGACTTGTCCGCCTCAGCGCAGTCGGGTGTGACGTTGACAGTATTTTCGAGACTCTCACGATTGTGAGCCCCTTCGTCAGGCTTGGAATGTCGGGGGGTTTTTTTGGGGGTCACAGCCTGGGAGTTTTAACGGGGCACTGAACTGCATTGATTTTACTAATGTAGCGGTTTGTTTTCCAATTTGTCGGGGGGAGACTGATGGTTTTCCAGGAATAGCCCACGTTTACCGCCCTGCCCGTATGTGCTAATCATATGACAGCAGTCATTGAATGCTGCATCAGTGTCAGCCGATAGCTTATGAACGTTAATGCCTTCTTTGTCTTCCATTTTGTGCAAATCGTCCTTGTCGAATCCATTGTGATGTGGCGCACGAGATGGGACATCTATCGGCGATCCTTTGTCGATGCGCTGATGATGAATTTCGCCTCCATGCTCGGTCTTCTTCTTGGCATTGGTCCTTACATTAGAGGAGCAGGACCCTGGGGACTGATTTTATTCTTGACCTATTGCGTGATGGCTGAAGGCATAGTGCTCATGCTTTTGGAACGCCATGACAGGAAGAAAATCTGGACCACCGTTCTTGTCGCCAACCTCTGCTCTGGAATTTTGCTCGCGGGCGAGAGTTTTATCAGCTGGATCGATTTCTCGGGAATCTTTCGATGACAAAGACGGTATCCGCCAATTTGCTCATCGCTCGCCCATCGCCCGCTCTTATCCTGGTTTTTGCCCTGGTTGTCTCAGTTTGCGGCTGCGGGCCGCTGGTTGAGGACGGCAAAGTTTCCGCGGCCAAACAGTGGCGCCAATCATTTGATGCTGCCTACGCGCAGCGCGGGGCGGGAAAACTGGCAAGCGCCGAAACCCTGTACAAAGAGGCGTTTCAAGCGCTGTCGCGCAATCAGATCGAGGACGCGCGCATGGGGCGCACGTGTGCGGAGCTTTCCGATTTGCTTGTCGCCTGCGGCCGCTATATTGAGGCCGAGCCATATGCTCTTAAGGCAATCACCATTTTCGAGAAAGCGTGGCAGCCAGAGGCGCGGGGTGAAAGCAACCGCGATATCGGCGTTTATCTTTTGCGTGCAACCGGACTTCTAGCCAAGATTTACGCCGAGGAGGGACGGGCATCGGAGGCGGAAAAACTCTTCAAGAAAGCGCTTTCCTTTGATGAGTCCGTCCTCGCATCGGTTGAGTTACGCCATAAGATAACTAACGATTATGCAGACTTGCTTACGAGGTCGGGCAGAAGCAGCGAAGCAAAT
This sequence comes from Candidatus Obscuribacterales bacterium, assembly GCA_036703705.1. GTDB lineage: Bacteria > Cyanobacteriota > Vampirovibrionia > Obscuribacterales > Obscuribacteraceae > DATNRC01. The sequence continues at coordinate 284 of DATNRC010000560.1, read as the reverse complement.
ATCCTCAAGGGGGAATCGAAAGACCTTGCTACTTCACTGACTTCCGAGCAGGCTTCTCAGACTGATAATCTCTCCTGGAAAGAACTCAAACAGGAGGCGAAAAGCGCTTATCAGGGCGGCAATTATGCCAATGCTGAAAAGCTCTACAAGAAATCTATCGCTCAGGCGGAGGCTGAGGGCAGCGACGACGAAAATGTTGCCAGCTCTCTTCGTGGACTGGCGGATGTGTACAACGCGCAGGGCAAATACTCGGAAGCGAAACCACTGGTGGTGCGCGCCAGAGG
>DATNRC010000559.1:0-16438 GCA_036703705.1 Candidatus Obscuribacterales bacterium | reverse complement strand
GATCTCGCCGGCAAGCCAGTTGATTCTCTCTTCCTCAGTCCACTGGCTGTAGGCAAAACGGCCTATGTCCAGTCGCCCGGCGATCTCATCAAGGGCCGTGCGGTGCCGCTCACTGTGCTGGCGGATGTCGAGCTTCGCCAGGTGAAATCCGAAGATATCGGTTGCCCGAATAACCCTTTCGAGCCCGCTCAGGCTTTCGCTGCAGCCGGCTTCTCTCAGTGATTCATGAATCAGCTGCAAATCCTTTCTGTATTCTTCTGCGCTCTTGTAAGCTCTCGGGTCTCTTTGCTCTTCTCCCGCCGCCATGCTCGAGCGAGCCATCTCGAGCGCCGCCCGCAATTTCTCATTCATCAAAAGCAGCTTCTGTCGCGTTATTTCGTGGGCATAGCGCTCGGCATATCGAGTTGCCAGTTCCGGGAAGAGGGCGTGATCTTTCTCCAATGAGTCAAGCAATGCTTGTGTTGGCGCAGTCCAGTTACTGGAGTGACTTAGCTGATTGAAGAGCGTCTCCATGTCCTTCATGTAGCGCTTCAGAATTACGGTGCGTTGATGCTCCAGAGTCTGGAAAGTAATAGTCGGCGTCACAAATGGATTGCCGTCGCGATCGCCGCCAATCCATGAGCCAAATGTCAGGAAAGTGTCGCGCTTGGTGATGTCCGTGCCGGAGGCACCTGATGTTTGGGCCAGGAGATCGTGAAGCTCCGAATGCACTTCCAGCACCGCATCGATTACTACGTTTTCGAAATGGTAAAGTCCGTAGCGAACTTCATCGAGCACTGACGGTTTGAAATAAATGACGTGATCTGTCAGCCAGAGTGATTCGACGGCATTGCGAAGACCGTCTTCCAGGCGCTTTCGCTCTCTGCGACCGAGTGGAGGGTGATCTTTCGTCGTCAGATATTGAGCCAGCTCCAGTTGCTTGATGAGCACCGTGCGGCGTGTGATTTCCGTCGGATGCGCGGTGAAGACAACCTGGATGTCCAGCCTCTCGAGTGTCTCGTGGAGAGCGCGCGCGGAAATATTCTTGCTCTCCAGTCTTTTCGCCAGACCGATGAGCGAATCAGGCTCCGCGGCGTCCGCGGTCGCGTTTGCTTCCCGCTCCGTGCGACGTCTGACCCGATGATTCTGCTCGGCAATGTTGATCAAGTCAAAATAAGTGAGAAAAGCCTTGATGACCTTACCGGCGGTATCATCATCAATGCCCGCGATGAGATCCCGCAGCTCATCGAGCGTCTCTTGATTACGGTTTTGGTGCAATGATTTGCAAAGAGTGCGGAAGCGCTCGACCGTTTGAAAAACGCCCTCGCCATCGAAGCGCCGGATAGTGTCCCCCAGAAGAGTGCCGAGCATGCGCACATCGTCGCGCAGAGCTTTGTCTCGCTCACCGGACGCGGCTGGAGCTGCCAGTGAAGTCTTCTTACTCATCGCCCGCTTCTTTTCGGTTTTGTCCGATTCCGTCGACACTGAGTCGACACTGAATGGATTCGCGCGCCCATTTGATCAGCTGTCTTTTATCTGCGATTATTTCATCCGGCACTTCATAGTACGAATTAACCTTTTGCTTATCGCGAAAGATGAGCGGCTGCATTCCGTATTCCTCATAATGAGGTTTTGTCTTCTCGTAAGTGGGAAAAATAAACGATCGTCACAAACAATGGCAAAAAACGTGCTCTCGCCGTAAATGCCAAGACAACCGAACATTGGTTTCACAACAAGAGCGTTTAGCTCCGTTTAGCTCTCCCGGGTGCTTGAGAACTTTGGCTGTCGTCGAAGGTTGCTTCATCGTTTGTGCCCTGTGGAAAGAGAGACTCAGTTGTAATGAAAGCCTTTTGCCACGGTGCCATAATAGCGGAGATGGAAACGATTGATCATCGCAAAGAGCTCATTCATATCGTGCATATGGCCTATTCGGGCGAGCTTGCCGCAGGCATTGCTTATGCCGGGCACTGGCGGTCGTTGCGTGATCCTGCGCAGCGGGCCTGCATTCAAAAAATTGAAAATGAAGAAGTGTTGCCTGCCGTCATCCGGTCAGGAATCTTGAATTAGGAATAACATTATTTGTTTTCAGTGAGCAAGTGGTCCCACTCTTCGGCGAAACTGATGGCCTTCTCTTTGAGAGTTTTCAACGCTTGCGAGCGTTTCATCGCCCTGGCGACGTCGGCCATACTGTCTTCCTTCATGGCTTTCATGCCGATCTGCTGCAGTTTGTCAAGCAGCCTGTCGATGTCATTAACAAGCTGCACGCAAATGTCGCGGACCTCATTGTTGTTTTGATCGAATGCTTCTGTCACTGTTTCGGGAACCTTGGCAGATATTTTCTTCGTCGGCGTAAGCTTGGTCGATGTTTTTCTTGCCTTGTCGCCTTTGCTTGGCGCCGGGGCGGCAGCCTCCGCTTTTTTGGCGGTGGATGGTGCGGGTGTTTCGAAATCTTCCGGTCTTAAAAGCCAGAGTCCGGGGTCATCTTCACTGCGGTCATATGATCTGTCGAGCCCTCCCATGCCGGGGGGTGCCGGACGGCTGGCGAAAGAAAATTTCTCGCCCTCGGAGGCTTCGCCTTTGACTACCCTTATGAGGTGGCCAAAAAGACGCCGTGCCAATTTGGGGACGCTGTCGTTAGCCAAAGCCCGTTCTTCAATAGACCAGGACGCACCTCTTTGGTCTTCAGAGCGTGTAATCGTCAAATAAGGATGGAACTCAGTTTGCCCGGGGCGGAAACCGATTATGAAATCGGCAGGAATGACAAAAACAAAGACTTCGCCGTCCACCCCCTGAATTACAAGCGCCCAGGCCCGCGTCGAGATATGCCCTTGCGTTAAGAGCACTTTGCCCCTGTAACGGGTAAAGTCAGAATACTCGTGCAACCCTTTTGGCCGCTCGCAGTGAACTTTGAGTTCGTCGGCAATGCCGGTTTTGTTGAATTCGAATGTGTAGCGCTGGAGGTTGTCGAAGAGCTGGTCGACCAGGGCAGGCATTGTTAAATCGAGGCTTCCGGCATGCTGCCCCGGGGCGATGGTCTCCTCCACACCCTTGTTGTCTTCGAGAACCGACAACCATCGCCTCGTTTCTTCGCCGGTAAAGCTCTTGTCCAATCCTTTCAGGATCTTTTCTTTGAGACCGAGCCTATCAGGTGAGGATTCCGAATCACCAGTACGGCCAGCGCCGTGTTTCCCTTCGTCGCTCATGGTTTCTCCCCCGACTTAACATGTACTTTTTACCCAGGCCTTGAGGGGGTAAAAAAGAGTTTTGTTATGTTCACAGGTTGCGGGCTGCTTCAGCCAAAGACGTCGATGGGACTTGATTGTTTCCACAGCTTCCTGGGCGCCTCCTTTAGTGATGACCGCAATCAAAACTCCACTGAGAAGAGTCAGGTGCATGGAAAATTGCCAATCCGGCAATTTTCTGCCGCAAAAACTGCCAGTCCGTGCTGAGCGGCAAACGGCACGACAGGGCGCGATTGATTTCACCGCACGCCGTTCCACTCCGCGAAAAACTGCTCGAGAAACCGCTCTACAAATGCATGGCGCTCCTCGGCGATGCGCCGCGCTGATGGCGTGTTCATTCTCTCTTTCAAGAGCAAGAGTTTCTCATAGAAATGATTGATGGTTGAGCCCTTTGCCTTCTTGTATTCTTCGAACGAATTATGCAGGGTCGGCTTGCTGTCAGGATCGTAAAGCGGGCGCTCAAAACGTCCGCCGTAAGCGAAGGTGCGGGCAATGCCAATGGCGCCGATTGCATCGAGGCGGTCGGCATCCTGCACGATCATCCCTTCCAGCGACGAAGGGACATTGTGAACGCCAGCGCCCTTATAAGAGAGGTTGTCGATTATGTGTGAGACCTGAGCGATTATCTCTTCGTCTACTGCCTGACTTTCCAGCCAGCGGCGCGCCTCTTTCGAGCATGCTGTGATGTCGCCGCCATGAAATTTCCAGTCTTGAATGTCATGCAAAAGCGCAGCCAGCTCAACGACAAAGACGTCAACTTTTTCTTCCTCGGCCAGACGGCCTGCCATCATCCTTACACGATGGATGTGCCACCAGTCGTGACCCGTGGCATCGGCACCGAGCTTCTCTTTGACGAACGCCTCTGTGCTTTCGAGAATTTGATTCTGCCTCTCGTCGAGGGATGGTTTTTGTTGCCGTGTACAGTTTTGTTCCATGCGCGTCTATCCTTGGTTGGAGCATCTACCACCGTAAAAGTCAGAGCCGGAGTCGAAGGAAGATTTCATTGCTGTCATGTTTATCCCTGGCGGCCGATGCCGCATTCAAGCATGTGCTCGAATAAGAAGAAGATTCCGCCCGTACATTCAATAATCGTCCCTGTTTTCGCGAGTATATCTGATGATGATTTCTCTGTGCTGTGGGAACAGATCGATCAGTCCATTTCGATCGCCATCTTCGTAGTCGCTGAAGTCGAAGCCAGGCGCGACAGTGCAACCCATTAAAGCATACTGCCCTCCCTGAGCGAGCCTTGAACCCTGCCAGCATCCGGCCTCAATCACCGCTTGTGGTGCCGCGCCATTTGCCAGGTCCGTGCCCAATACACTGATCTTCAACTGCCCATCAGGATGCATTGCTACTAGCTCCACCGGATCGCCCAGGTAGAAGTGATAGATCTCGTCGGATTTTAGTTTGTGCAGGGCAGAAAACGACTGCTCAGTAATGAGATACAAAATGCACGTCGATGCATTCTTGTCCTCTCCATAACGATTGCTCAGACAATTCGCCGGCAGGATGTCTTGCGATCTGTATGTCTCCTTGAAATACCCCCCCTCATTGGGAAGAGGTTTCAAGTCAAGGAGAGCAATCAGTTTTTCGGCAGGGACTTTTGCAGTTTTCATCGTCTATCTTCAATTCAATTAAGGCAGCGCACGAGCCCGCCATCGCTCGGTTACAAAGCTTTCCAGCTTGCCGCCGTCCAAGCATTGCGCAACAGTGTCAGATCGTATGATACTTTGAGTCGGATAACTCTTACTTTGACAATTGAAGATATGGAAAAGCTCACGCCAGAAAAAATCGCCCAGCTCGCAGAATCCAATCACTATCACGACCAGGCTGCCGAGCACTGCCGCCAAAGAAAGTACGAGCAGGCCGCTGCGCTTTACAAGCAGGCCATAGAGGCAAGAAAGAAAGTAATGGGCGAAGCCGATCATGGACGCGCCCTTTTACTCGATGAGCTTGGATTTGCTTACCTCAAGGCGGGGCAGTCTGATAAAGCGCTGGCATCATTCCAAGAGGCGCTCTCGCTTTTGGAGACACTTTATTACGCCGGGCACTACTTTCTGGGCCCGGTTCTGGAGCACATGGGCGATGCAGCGTGCAATATGAGTAAATGGGAGGAGGCGGAAGGCGATTACAAGCGTGCGCTCGACATTTACGACAAAACACTGAGCGGCGAGCACCGCAGCACCCTGGTTACTATGCACAAGCTGGCATCAGTGCTGCGCAACCTGGAAAAGTATGCGGACGCAGAGGCTGTTCTCAATAAAGGATTGAAGCAAATCGACACGCCGTTAGGACCGGCGGAAGAATTCAGATACGAGCTTGCACGATTGTATGAAGCTCAGGGCAAGACCCAGGAGGCAGAGACGAATTTCAAACAGGCGGTTGCCGGTTTTCGTCAGCGGAGAAATCTGCCGCGCCTGGGTACGTGCCTGGAAACTTTCGCAGCTTTTCTGGCTAAGAGCGGAAGGAAAGAAGAATCAGAGGAAATCGCTCATCAAGCCAAGATGTTCAAACAAATGCCTCGTGACGAAGAAAAGGCAGAGGACTTTTTTCCGGCAACCTTGTTACGTGCATAAGTGACATTTATGTGTCACTGCATTCCAGCACAGTTGTTGTTTCTCCATGAAAAGATGTTCAACTATCTAGCCTCGGATCGCGCGATCCTTGTGCTCATGAGCATTTTCCCCTAGATGGCGCTTGACGCAAAAACGTCTCGTCTCCCCTTGGCGGGGGATTCAAAGAATTTGTTCTATCCCCTATGTTGGTTATAGGGGAAACGAAGCCGCGCAGGCGGCTTCCGAGATCGACTATGGGAAAAGAAATTTCAATGCACGAACGTTTGATTAGTGAGCTTGGTGTCGTTCTTCAAGAACGCCGCGCGCGCTTGAGCATGTCTCAAAGCGAACTTGCGGAGAGTAGCCGCTTTCACCGTTCTTACATCAGTGATGTGGAGCGGGGAGCCAGAAACATTTCGGTGCGCAATTTGAGCAGGTTGGCACAAGCGTTGAACACGCCCGTGTCCACCATTCTGATGCAAGCTGAAAAGCGTCTGGGCGGCAAAAACCACAAGACCAAGAAGCGGGGTTAGCGAACTCAAGAACGAAACACTTGACTGCCTCCTTGAGTGAAGGCGGAGCGGTAAGCCGGCATTTGCTTCACCTTGCCGCTTAGCCAGTGCCCAGTGCTTGCCACATGCCAGGCTTGATGCGCAGGGCGACGCCGGTCGTCGTCCGGGCGATCACCCTTACCCGTGGTGGCAGATCGCTTCAGTATTGTTCGACTGAATACGAAGGCAGATCTGCCGCCAGTAAGTGAAAGTCTTTCAAGTGCTCAGCCGGCGGCTGCTTTTGAAAACCGGTGACGATTTGCAAAAGCTCCCCCGGGCCAACAGCGATGTTTGATTTTGATCGGCCGGTTATGCCGAGCGGATCGTTTATCTCTGGTTTGGCGACTTTGCGCGGCAGAGCCTGGAGAAATGCATCGAGATGCACAATCCGGGTCATCATGCCGGGCCTTGTCTGGATGGATGGCAGGGGATAGGCAACTCCCAGCTTCATGATCGGCTCCAGATCCGGGCAGTTCCATGAAGCCTTGGAATAATGCAAATCGCCTGCGTTCTTCAAAAGCGCGAGCCCGTCGAGAAAGGCCTCATTTGTGGTGTACGCCCATTCAATAACATCCAAAGTTCTCTCTTTGGGATCTTTGATATTCCAAATCATGTAGCCGTCGTCGTGCCTGAACACGATGGGCGTTCTGTCCGGCCTGGACAGTTGCCGCTTCCATCTCTCTTCAGTGCGGCGCATGGAAAGATTGAATTGCGATATCCATTTCTCGTGTATCGGCACCAGGCTGTCGACGTCGGACAGTTTGACTTGTTTGTAGGCGCGGCTGTCTCCTGGCGTTCTAATGGAGGCCAGATCGTGCGTGACGATGTGCTGCATGTCCGTTGGTGCCCAACCCATGCGCGCATAAAAAGGATAGGAAAACGGCCATAACCCGGAAAGCGCAACGCCTTTGTCGTGCATTTGTCTGATGCACTCGGCAAGCACCATTCTTACCAGCCCATGTCTGCGGTAGGGTGGATCGCATGCTACTCCGGCAATCCCTCCTGCCTTTACCCAGCGATCGCCAAGATGCATGTCGAACATGATGACGGTCGCCAGCGAGTGAGGAACGCCGTCCACGCTTCCGGCCACGACAACATCGCTTACGTCAAGGGCAAAGCTACGCCAGCGCTCGCGATCGGTAAATCCGAATGAAACGAGCCAAACATCAATGGCACGCTCAATGTCTTCTTCCTCGAGGAGAGACACCGAATATCCTTTTGTGTCTTCCCTTGTCTCTTCCACATTGGCAAGCGGGCGAGCCATTACTGCATCTCCTGGCAAATGATCCATATTGCGCGGCTTGAATCGTCAGGCTGAATATAGTAGCAGAACAAGCGCAGGCATCGCTCCAATTGGGTTGGGTATATTGACGCTAGTCAATGTTTTTCGGAGTTGTTGTTTAGTGGCCGACGACAAGAAGAAAAAGACTCAAGAGGCGGAATTTTACAGACGGGTCGCCGAGCTGAGGAGCCGCAACAATCAGTTTCCTTGGACCTCGGGTGAGATTCCCGTCTTCGAGCTGCCCGCCGAGCAGACGAAACTCTACGCTGATGTGGAGGCAGATGAAGCGGAGTTGACAATGGCGGAGCTCGAGAAGCGCGCGCTGATGGATTTAATCGCGCCCACATACAATTTCCGCACTTTCTACAAGCGTTTGCATTATGAGTTGAAACGCGCCAACAGATACGACCGCCAGCTGTCACTGCTAATCGTTGCCGTCGATGGATTGGACGAAGTGTTCAAAACGCTTGGCGTCGATGATGGCGATATTGTGGTTGCGGCGGCGGCAGCCGTCATGTTGAAGTCGATACGTGATGTTGATTTGATCGGGCGCTGCCGTGATGACGCCTTTGGCATCATCCTGCCCGAGACGGCGCGTTCGGGCGCGGAGGTGGCAGCGGAGCGCATCCGGACAAAGCTCGAGCATTATGAAGTGGCCGGCAAGCGGAGAATGTTCGTAATCACGGCCAGTATCGGCGTTTCCTGTTTTACGGGAAGACCGCTCGTTGATTCCGCTGACGGTCAGGGCCCGTCGGTGCAAGATATGTTCGGCAAGGCTGCGGCCGCTGTGCTCAAACAAATGCGAGCGGGAGGCAACGGCATCACATTCGCGGATGAGGATGCCTGACGCGCACTATATTCGGTGGCGCAATGGAAGGAGGCGTGGCGGCGTGTTCTAAGCTGCTCCCGTGCGTGCCTGGCCGATGCCGATCTCTGCCAGCGCCTCTTCAAACGTCACCCGTCCTGTTCTCAGTGAACCGAGAATGTAAACCGCCTGCTCCATGGTTATCTGCTGCGTTCTAACCAGCGTCTGGCAGCGAAGAACCACATCGAGAGCCTCTTCATCAGCCAACCCGAGCGCAAGAAGCAGATCGGGAGCAATCGATGCATCTTCCAGCGCGCGATCGAGTGCGGCTACTACGTCTTTCTTGGTGAAGAAGCCGCCCAGCGTGAATAGCTCGACAATGGTGACGGTGGGCTCTGCCACTGGAAAACGCGTCAGAGTATCTGGCGTTGCCGGATCTACTATTTCCGACCAACCGTCGGTAACCGGCGTCAGCTTTGTCAGCGAGAGCGAAGCGGCACGGATTGGTCCTGCTTGATTTCCGGAAGGCTGTGCCTGCATTTCCGGCTTGGCGGGATTTCCTCCGGCCAGGTCCGCAGCGATGTCGGAAATGAAGGAATCCTGATCGGCGATCTCGCTTACGGCTTTAACTATGCCGGGAACGGGCGAAGGCACCATGGAAGGAGTGGCGCCAGATGCGGCCGAGTCTTTCATTTGCCCTTCAGCTTCTTGCTGCTGCTGCTTCTCCGCGGGTATTTTTGTTTGCGACTTCTTGCTTGCCTTGCCGCCCTGAGCTTGCATTTTCGACTGTGATGCCGATGCTTTCTTGCCTTTGGCGGGGGCAGGCTCTGCTTGTTGCTCTTCGATTTTTGGCATCTTGCCGTGCGACTGGCCGGCTTTGCCTTTGCCTTTCTTTGCGGGCTCCGCTTCCGCAGCTTTATTGGTTGCAGGACCAGTGAGCATCTCGCTCGGAGATAGCGGCTGGAAGGTGCCGGTTTCTTCCTGCGAGAAATCTTCTTTGCCGCGCCCATGCCCATATGTGGAGATTCCATAGGAGCTGGGCGTCGTCTCCTTCGAGAAGGAGACGATCGGCTGGCTGCCGGAAATTACGATCGGAGAGGATTGGCTCGCCTCCTCTTGTGCGATTACATCTTCAAGGAAGGAAGCCGTGCTCTCGCGAGGCTCCTGAGGCGCCACTGTCTCCTGGGCATGGGGCGGCTCATAAGCTTGGCCCTGATTAGGATCCTCACTGCCGGAAGGGGGTTCCGCTTCTCCCTTAGATGCATTTGGTGGTGGCGGCGCCTCTGCGAAGGAAGCCGAAGCCTCCACTTCTTTATCGTGTGGCTCGCCTTGCTGAGTCACTGCCGGCTGACGTGAAAGGACGTCATGTATGGAAGGTTGTCCGGTCATCGTTGTGCGTGCAAGGGCCGTCCACTTCAGCTTCCTTGGCTCGCCAGGGGCTCCAGCCGGACTTTCCGCCTGAGGCTGCATTGCTCCTGCCTGAGCCGGTGCCGTTTCTGCCTGAGGCTGCATTGCTCCTGCCTGAGCTGGTGCCGTTTCCGCCTGCACCGGCGGAGCTTCCGCTTGTGGTGATGGTCGATTGGTCCACTGCAGCTTGCGTGGAGCTGGAAGCTCGCCACCTTCTTGCTCAAGCGGCGCCGGCGTTTCTTGCGGCTTTTGGCTGTTGTTGCCCCACCCAAGCCGTGCTGCCAACTGCGAGGCTGCATCCCTCAGTTCGGGAGTGGCCGGTGCCTGAGGTGTTTGTGCGAATTGTCCTGATTGCATGGCCGGATGAGGTGGCGCCTGCTGCTGGAATTGCTGCAATTGAGCCGGCTGTTGTTGATATTGTCCGGATGCATATTGCTGCTGATATTGCCCGGATTGGAATTGCGGTTGCTGATATTGGCCCGGCGGCAAGGCAGGCGCTTGTTGCGGAAATTGTCCCGGCTGCAAGCCAGGCACCTGCTGCTGATATTGGCCCGACTGCAATTGCTGAAACTGGCCCGACTGCAGCTGCTGATAGCCTTGTTGTCCAGGCATCGCATTGTGCGGATATTGCCCCGCCGGATAGTTGGGGTCGTAAGGCTGCTGGTACGGTTGGCCATACGGTCCCTGCTGCGCCGGCCACTTTGCGTCTTGTTGATATGACGGCGGCGCTCCGTACCCGCCTTGATAAGGCTGACCGTAAGGAGGCAATGGAGCGTTGGGCGGAACTTGCTGGGAATAAGGGCCGCTTCTTTGACCCTGCAAACTGGCCCAGGGATCATCGTTAGGATTTCCGTAGGGGGCATGGCCATACGGAGTGTTGTATCCATAAATCGGCTGTGCGTTAGACGAGGCAAACGGCGGAGCTTGAGGGGCCATTGCCGGTTGTGCCTCCGGCGGCGGTGGAGCGACAGGCTTCTCCAGAGACTCAGTTTTGGCTGCACCTGTGCCAAGAGTGGCGCCGGCAGCGGCAACCGTCGAGGCGTAAGAGCCCGATTTCTGCTCGTGCGCATAAGTGGTGGCTTTCAATGACTCTTCGGCTTTGGCCCAAATCTTCATGGCCGCTCTCAGCTCTTCAACAGCTTTTTCACGGGTCACTTTGCCGTCCCGAATTTGTTCTTGCGCTCGCAAAACCGTAGGCAAGAGCGAAGCATGGAGAGCTCCTTGCGTGACAAGCGTGCCGCCGAGAGGCAAGCCTGTGTCCAGGCTTACCTTAAGGGCAACTTCCAGTTGCGCAGGCGTAATAATGCCTGAATCGACAAGCAATTCTCCTAAACGGTTAGTGGTAGGAGAGAATTGTGGAGCGCGATCGATTTTTTGCAAAGCTTCTTTCATGCCGAGGTTTTCCCGCGCCGCCATGGGCAGGGCCTCGAGAGCAACGTCAAGCGTGACCACGCCGTCGCGTACCAAGGATTGTGCTTCCAGGGCGATCTGAAATGCTTCTTGCGTCACATTGCCAGACATGATCAAAACTCGTCCGATCGGCATCTGCAGCCTCCGTGTGACCTGCATTGCTTCCGTCAAATCGGCCGATGAAATCAAACCGGCGCGCACTAGCAGATCGCCGATCATTATGTTTTTGTCTTGCTCTGTCACCGGATCTCCCCCCAACTGCTGCCGTCCCCTCCGCCAAAGGCCCGCCGGCTCCCGGCCCGGGGCTCCTTTTAGCTTTTACCCCGGAAAACCAGTGTTTAACTGAGTTTTATGGATATTCACTCCTTTGAGGTAGGTAAATAAGTAATAATCTCATCTGGCGCCATCTAAGTTTTCCCATATGGTAACTAAGTGTCCGCAACATCATGTAGGGCTTAACGGCATGTAAAAAGTGTTGATCGGGGGAGGGCTGATTGCCATCTCGTGGTCCAAATCTCTGGCTGAGTGCCACATATGGGCGAGGATAGCCAGGCCCATGTATCTATCCAAACGACAGACAGGACAAAAGGTATTTGATTGCTCGCACATCGACCGAGTTGCCGACCAGCTGGAGCTGTGCCATTACGGGAAGGGGAGAGAATTGGAAGCGGTCGTCGAATCCGAGCAAGCGGATGATTTCTTTAGGGGAGAAGCGGCGCACGGATTGATCGCTCAATTGTATGAATGAGCCGCTCGCCTTCATGCACTTCCAGTATCCTTTCGTAAAGCAGATGGCGCAGGCCTCGGGATTGCCCGGATCAATGATGTCCCACGACCTGGCATAACGCTCGACTAACTGGCGGTCGACTTCGAGAGCCGGGTCGTAATCCGCGTCTATGAAATTCGCAATCGTTTGTTTCGTGACCTGCGGCAAGCGCTTCTCCACAAATGATGCACCACTTGTGGTGGCGATACAATACAGCCTGGGTCTGCGCATGGGTACGCCAAACATGGTCGGACAGAGCTTAACCAGCGAGAGTGCATAGGAAGCCGCTTTAAGAAGAGCGGAGAGTCTCTCAAATGTTTTCGACTTTTCAAAACCGTAAACATTCTCGAGCAGCACTACAGGTGGTGCGGAGCGGGGAATAAACGACGAAAGATTGATCAGGGAGCGCGTGCGCGGATCATCCAGATCACGCTGCTTTCCCCGCACGGTAAAGGGTGTGCACGGCGGACTGAGCCACCAGATGTCGGCTGCCGGCAGCTCGGAAATGGAGATTGTGTCCAGGTTGCGCGGATTGGGATTGAGCCCCCAATTGCGGGCATAGGTCGCATTTGCCCTCTCGTCTTGATCGAATGCTGCTGCGATTTCGATGCCGAATGCCGCAGCGGCCTGATGGAAAGCGCCTATTCCTGAGTAGAACTCGAGGGCCGTCAAGCCTTGCAACATAAGGAGCTTATGCCGGTGTTGCTAGTGCCATTGTCTCTGCGGGTTAGGTGAATAAAGTATGCCGGGCACTTCCTTCAAAAGATCCAGAGCGGTCGGAACCTCCGTCATGCTTGGTTTTTTGCCCACGGGAAAGTCGATGCGGAAGCACTTTACGTGTGTCACTTTGTCGCAGGCGCCGGCGTAAATGAGGACGTAGTATTTCGTGCCTTCAACACCGACTCCGAAAGCGCCGGCCGGTCCTCCGGGCGCATCTATGAAACGCAGGGTGCGTGCCTCCTTTTCATAAGCAACGACGGGGCAGTTCTTCTTCGTTTCCACGAAATCTTTGCCGGGCGGTATGTTCCATTCTCGCCCCACAAAGTCGTTTTTCGGCGTCCAATCGCGGAACGTGACCGGCTTTGGCGGTTTGTCCAGGCGAATTTGCTGACTTATCATCTGCCCGTAGAAGCCATCTTTCACTTCGCCCGCAAATGTAATCTCCGGCTCGTATTTGTAATAAAGGTAGAGGTTGCCTGTAGCAACGGGGCCTAAATCGCCGCTGTCGTTTGTCTCCGGATATGTGTAATTGGGAGGATCCCCGAAGTTGCCGCGTATCTCCGTGAAAAATCTGAGCCCGCCTTTGGTCCATCCTGATGTGAGCACATTTATATTGCTCACTACGCATTCGCAGCCGGGAACAGGATCTTCGATTGGAAATTTATTCTGATAGAGATTGATGTCGCGAGTCGAGCCTTCACCGAATAGTGCCTTGCCCTCCGGCGGGTGAACCGTTTCAACAAGGTCTGCTTCAGTGGTTGTCGTCTTCTTGTAGTTGCTACCGCAGGCGGTGACAGATACGGCAATGAAGGCGCAACACAAGGCTGCCGACAAAAAACGAAGCTGTGGACGAAACATTAGACTTTCTCCGAAGGCCAATTTCCTCGCACCGTGCTACTGGATTCCAAGATGACACGAGTTCGAGTCACGATGCCTATACTACATCAACTAAAGGATTGTGTTGTCTTAATTGGGCAGGCAATTCTATATGCCCGGTGATGAATAGCGGAAGCCTCCTTGCCCGGCCATGATATGGATCTTTTACGCTCAAAAAATATGTCTGCCTCCTAAGAGTTGTTTTTCACCGTTCCTTATCCGAGAAGGATACCTGTAAACTAGGACTTAATGGAGGTCAGATAGTGTCGCTCAACAATCCTCAGAAGACGGATATGGTCAAGGCATGCTCCGCCTGCGGGCGGGAGTTTGCCGCGGATGTCAGTGTCTGTCCCGACTGCGGGGTCTTGCTCGCACCGATTGCCGGTGAAGACCTTGTGGGGACTGTTCTTGATAACAAATACGAGATTCTGGAAAAGATTGGCGTGGGCGGCATGGGAGCAGTCTATAAAGCTCGCCATCAGCTCATGCACAGAATGGTTGCCATTAAGGTTGTGCTCGCTCAACTGAGCGCCAATTCTTTGACCTTGAAAAGATTTACGCAGGAAGCCCGGGCGACCAGCCAGTTGAATCATCCGAACATACTTACCGTTTTTGATTTCGGCATGTCTCCCGCCGGGCAGCCTTATCTCGTCATGGACTTCCTCGAGGGCCAAAATTTCGCCCGTGTCCTTGAAGAAGAAAGAAACCTTCCCTTAGCCCGCAGTCTCGGCATTTTCATGCAAATCTGCGCGGCGCTGGGACATGCCCATCAAAAAGGCATCATTCACCGAGATTTGAAACCAAGCAATATCATGCTTGTCGAACTTGACGGACAGCCGGACTTTGTGAAGGTTCTTGACTTTGGCATTGCTAAGGTCTTGTCCACCGTGGAAAGCGAAAACGACAATCTGACGCGCACCGGAGAGATATTCGGCTCGCCTCTCTATATGAGTCCTGAGCAGTTTCGCGGCAAGGCCCTCGATCCGCGCTCGGATGTTTATGCGCTCGGATGTGTGATGTACCGGACGCTGACAGGAACGTGTCCGGTAACCGGTAAAGACGTGCTCGAGTGTATGTACAAGCATGTCAACGAGGCGGTGCCGCCCTTTGACAGAGTGGCGCCCGAGCTGGAGTTGCCCGAGCGCCTGGAGCAGATAGTCATGAAGGCGCTGGCTAAAGATCCGGACGATCGATATGCCAGCATGACCGACCTGCGCCTCGATCTGGAGGCCCTGGCAGAAGAATTGCAACTGGGCGCAATCGCTCCCGTTCATCTGCGATCGGGAAGCTATGCGTCTGCGGATTCAGGAAGCGTCATAAGCAGCGGCAGCAGATTTCCTGAGGGGCAGAGCAGTGGATCGCACAGCGCAAGTCCACAAGGGCAAGCTGCCACGAGCGGTTCCCAGCCCCGCATCGTGCCACTTCCCGCGGTGCCTGAGGCCGGCAGACCGCATCTTGTGGCAAAGGAGCCCGCGCCTAATGAGGTAGAGACGCCTGTGTGGAGCGAAGATATAGACCATACGGTGGGGTCGATGTCGCTTCAGGATGCCGATGCTGCGCGCGCCCAATCAGCTTCGCCGGATTCCGTCTCAATTGCTCCCGTAGGCATGATGCATACAGGTTCGTCCATCTCGCTGACCGGTTCTGCACTGCTTGGCGCTACCGGCCCGCATCTCGCAAGCGGTGAAGAGGATACGGCCGCTTTGAAGGCGCAGCCGCAACTGATGCCGCCGCCTCCTAAGCAGCCATTGTTGGCACGGCTGGATGCACGCATAAAAGGAGCGATTGTTGCTCTCATTGCCCTTTTGGCGGTGGCCGGTGCGTGGTTTGCCGTTTCGCCCACGATGAAGCAAAGAACAACAGCTGCGCCAGGCACATATGAGTTTTTCACCAACAAAGGACTGGAGGCATACAGCGCAGGCAATTATTCTGAAGCCGAGAAATTCCTCAGGCAGGCGCACGAGCTGGCAAGAAAGTTTCCTGCCGACGACAAGCGGAAAATCGAGAGCCTCATCAATCTGGGCGAAGCCTGTGTAGCCACCGTCAACTACAAAGACGCAAAAACATATCTCTTGCTCGCGGCCTCCGAATTGAGCAAGGAGCATCACGAGAAGACGCCTCAGTATGCGCGCATTCAGCATGACCTGGGTGAGCTCATTATTGCTCAGGATGATTATGATGCCGCTGAGCCTTATTTCCAGAAGGCCTACGAATTGCGCATGACATTCACAGGAAGGGATCGCGCCGACGCTGCGGATTCGCTTCAAGGTCTGGCGACAATTCTTCTGGAGCGCGGAAAGTATGCAGAGGCCGCTGCCAAACTCGAGCAAGCGAAATCACTCATTGCCGGCAATCTCGGTGAAAACGAGAGGGAGTACGCGCAGATTCTTTCCGATCTCGCCCGCGCTTATTCGCTTATGGCAGGAAAGGCCAATCCCCGCGATCGACAGGTTCTTTATGCGAAGGCGACTGATCTCTACAAACAGGCGATGGACATAGGTGAAAAGTCGTTCGGGCCGGACCATCCGCAATTTGGCAAAATTGTTCTTGCCTACGCCACGCTGTGCTATCTGCAGAAAGATTTTCTCAATGCTGAAAGCAGATTCAATCAAGCAATGCGAATCGCCAGCAAAGCCTCGGGCGAAAAAAGCATGGCCGTAGCTGAGATTCAAGCATCTCTTGCCTTTCTCTACATAACGCAAAAGCGATATGGAGAGGCCGATGCCTTGCTGACGCAAGCCATCCCCATTGCCATAAACAAGCTCGGCCCCACTGACGATGTGGTGAGGCGCTGGCAGACATACAAGCGTCTTGCCGAGAAAAGCCGCCGGCGTTAGCGCTGGCG
>DATNRC010000558.1:0-6105 GCA_036703705.1 Candidatus Obscuribacterales bacterium | reverse complement strand
CCACGCCGAGGACTACATTTGCTGTCTTTCTGCCTATGCCAGGAAGGGTCGTCAACTCCTCCAGCGTCTTTGGAACCTGACCGGCGAATTTTTCTACAAGACCGCGGGCAGCATTTTGTATGCTCGTTGCTTTGGCATTGTAATAACCTGTCGGCCTGATGATTTCTTTGATTTCGTCGAGCGAACCATTGGCGAGCGCTTGCGCGGTAGGGAAGCGTTTGAATAATCTGGGAGTCACTTTGTTGACCTGAGCATCGGTCGTTTGAGCCGAAAGAATGACTGCGATCAAAAGCTGAAATGGGGATTCATATGCGAGCTCACATTCGGCATCAGGATACCGTCTGCATAACAATGCCATTATTTCCTGAGCGGTTTCATATGATACCAAATGAGATAGCGCATGATTTTTCTTCCCACTGCCTTCACGGGTTCTGCGTGCCGGCAATGTGCGAGATTTCCCTTTTTCCCTTGCCTTAACTTTCTTTGCCGCGGACTTGCCTTTTGCAGCGCCTTTGCTGGAGGAAATTTCTTTTGCCGCTTTCTGGGGAGCTTTTGCCATGGATAACACTTCCGACCGGGTGCCCAATCGCATTCGCGAGCAGATGACTCATCATTCTACCGCGGGCAATTGGGAATTGCTGGTCGCGACTGGAGATGCCATGATGCAACTTCCATGATCAAGTGATTCGACAATAAAACAATCCAGCTGCCAAGCACGCGCTTGCCATGTAGCATTCCCTCTCAATTCGTCTTCTTGGATTCGACGGCGGACGAAGTGCGACATTTCCCGGTCAGGAGTGATGGCGAAAATGCTCGGGCCGCTCCCACTCAACTGGGCATACCAACACCCCAATCGGAGCAGATAATCACGAATATCCCTCAGTGCCGGATAATGTGCGAAAAGCATGGGCTCGAACACATTTCCGAAACAGTGAATAGCGCATTCAAGATCTCCTCGCAAAAGATGTGCAATGGCGCCCTCTGCATCTGGTCGACCTTCCGGTTGTTGTTTGTTCTTCATCTGCCATTCATCGAATTCACGATAGACCCACGGTGTCGAAATGGAGATTTGTCGCGGCTTTATCAATATGAAGAAGAGCCTTTCAGGAATGGAGTATGGCGTGAGCACATCGCCTTTGTGCGTTCCCAACTGGATTCCTCCAGTCAGGCAAAACGGCACATCCGCTCCAAGGCTTTTTGCGATGTATTTCAGTTCGTCGCCAGTCATGGGAGAATTGAAATACTCATTGCAAGCAATGAGAGTTGCGGCGGCATCGGCACTTCCGCCTGCCAGTCCAGCCCCAATGGGAATCCTTTTTTTTACCTCGACAAGAATCTTGAGAGACGGATTGAGTCGGGAGCGCTGCAAGAAAGCATGAGCAGCTTTTGCAATCAGATTTGTATGATCGAGAGGAAATACTCCTTTCGTGCCGGCAAACTCACATTGAATGTCGATTGCGAATTTGCTGTTTGGAAGGAAGCTAAAAAGCAGCTCGTCTTGCAAATCGACTGACTGGAACAAGGTGACGATTTCATGATAGCCGTCGGGCAATGTGCCAAGGACGTCAAGCGTCAAGTTGATTTTGGCTGGCGCCAGCACCGCCACTTGATCGATTGTTGCAGAGCTCATAGCTCACTTACCGCTTGCTATTTTAAGGGGGGATCCTAAGCTCATCGGATATTGCATGGGCTTGTAAACTGAGCTCCTCTAGCAATTCGCCTTTAAACATCATCACTTCTTTGCCAGCTCATTGGCGATTGCCGCAAATTGCTTCAGAGACAAACGTTCGGCGCGGATTTGAGGATCAATGCCGAGATCGGACAAGATTTTCGGTAAGCAATCTTTGGCCTGCTTGATGAAGGAAAGGTTGTTTTTCAGCATCTTTCTTCGTTGGCGAAAGCCAGCCTGAATGATCTGGCGCAGCAGTTTGTGGTCGAAACATTGTACTTGAGGACACGAGTAGGGATTGAGTTGCACGATGGCGGAGGTGACTTCCGGTCTGGGCAGAAAACACTCAGGTGGCAGCATCTGGACAATTTTAGCTTCGGCAAAGTAATTGACCAAAAGCGTCACCTGGCTGTAGCTCTTGTTTCCCGGAGTGCCTGTAAAGCGTTCAGCAACCTCCTTTTGCACAGTCAACACAATTGTCGCTAGTCTGTCAAGCCACGGCGATGGGCTGCCAATCTCACCCAGAAGCCGGGCGACTATGGGAGTTGTGATTTGATAAGGCACGTTGCCGACAACTTTCAACTTCGCGGCCGCGATTGCGGACAGGTCGAATTGCAAGAAGTCCTGATGAACTATTTGCAGATTGGGAAGTCTCTGACGTTGCAATTCCTCAACACATTCTGCATCCAGCTCCACGGCAACCACGCGCGCTCCGAACTCAACCAAAAATCTCGTCAAGAAGCCGATCCCTGGTCCGATTTCCAGTACAACGTCACCCTTCTCAATAGCGAGCAGTCTCACAATTTTCTGGAGGGCATTGGTGTCAATGAGAAAGTTCTGCCCCAGGCGTTTCTTTGTGTGAAACGCGCGAGCCCGACGGACCAGACTTTCCGTTGTGCTTGATTGAGACAGGACTAGCCTTTCGCCTCCACGGACTTTTGGCGCGACTCTTTGGAGCCGTTCCCGCCTCCGCTCCTTTTGCCAGAGCCGTTGGTATCGCCAGCGGTGCCAGATCTATGATGCAGGATCAAGCGCAGCTTGATGATGCGATGGCGGTCGGATTCTTCTATTCTCAAGGTGAAGTCGTCCGTCTTCACTTCGTCGCCCTGTTCTGGCTCTCGTCCCAGCATCCCGAATACATGCCCGCCCAGGGTGTTGAACTCTTCGTCTTCTATGTTCAAGCCAAAACGCTCGTTGGCTTCTTCCAAATCCAATTTGCCATCGATGATGAATGATCCATCTGGCTGCACCTGCACGTATTCTTTGACGATGTCATATTCATCGGCAATATCTCCGACAAGCTCTTCCAGGAGATCCTCAAGCGTGACGATACCGCGCGTAGCACCATACTCATCGACGACGATCGCCATGTGAGTCTTGCTTTTCTGAAACTCAGGCAACAGGTCGCCCAGGTTTTTGTTTTCAGGAATGACCAAAACCTTCCTGGCGAGCTCGCCTACATGGGTTGTTTCTTTGTGATCGACAAGCGCCCGCAAGCAATCTCTTATGTGCACGAGCCCAAAAATATTGTCCAGATTGTCCTCGTACACGGGCAGGCGCGAGAAGCCGTGCTTCATTGCGATATCGACGAATTCCTTTACCGTAGCGGTACCTGTAACACCGATCAGATCCGTTCGCGGGGTCATAATCTCACCAGCAGTGGTTTCCGAAAAATCGAAAACACTATGCAGCATTTCTTCTTCTTCCGGCTCGAGAACACCTTTCTCATGACTCTCGGTGACCAGCATTTTCAGCTCTTCTTCCGAGTGGGCATGGTGGTGAGCGAGGGGCTCTTTGACTCCGAAACTTCTCATGATGAATTCCGTGAAGCCTTTCAAACCATCGTTGAACGGACGAGTTATGGTGCACCACAAATCCATGGGGTAAATCATGGTAAGAATGGTGGACTCGGCGCGCACGAAAGTAAATTGCTTGGGCAAGAGCTCGCCGACGGCGGTCTGCAGAAAAGCCATGACGATAAAGGCAGCCGAATAGCAAACTGCCTTGGCGACGGTCACCAGTTGTGCCGGCTGACCGACGCCGATGGTCTGACCAACCCAGTGGGAAAGATCTTCAGCAAATGTGGCTTCACCCAAGGCTCCGAGGCAGAGCGTGCATATGGTTATGCCCAACTGGCAAGCGGATATGAAACCGTCGTAATCGTCTAGGTGTTTCTGCACCAGGGCTGCAGCTTTATTGCCTTCCTCCGCCATTTGATCGATGCGAGTCCGGCGCGAACGGGCGAGCGCCATCTCCGCCGCCACAAAGAGAGCGTTGAAGAGAATAAGAACTGGTATCCAAACTATTTGATAAATAGACACATCCGGCATCCGGCAACGGATGCGCGGCTCCTTTTACACGCTCATTCTCCAGACTGCTGCCCCAAACGATAAACCGGCTGTACGGGTCGCACGAGCCGGAATATTGCGCCGAATAAAAATGACGACCACCCTGGACGCCTCTGTGGAGGGTCTTCAGAGTTTGAGTGATTGGTGCTTTCGCTCGTTTCCATAACCAGTGTTGAGAGTCTGGTGGCGTGACCAGATCAGTTAAGCTTATCCTACCATAAGGTTTACTCAGAGCCCATACGTAAACCACCGGGAGATGCCTAGCTTAAAGCCAAGCGGAGTGGGGCGCCACGGAGGTTATCAAGATATTATTCTTTTGTTGCAAAGTCTGGGCGCTGGCTATGCGATAATCAGCGCGCTGAGCCCACTCAAGGCACTTTCTGGGTGAAGACATGGCGTTGAAAATTGATTCTGTTAAAAAGCTGAGCCTGGCGGCGGTTCTTTTATCGGTCGTTCTGTCGCATGGAGAGGCTCTTGCCAATGAGGACAATCGGCGGCCGTCCGATAATTCTGGCCGGCAGCTGGCTGTTGCTGTGCCCCTGGCTCCCAGCGTCAATCCGGCGCCCAAACCGGCTCTCCAAAAAACGCCTGCGACAGAGCGTGTGCTCAGCATTAAGGGACGGACGATAAAGTTTGTTGTCCCCAAAACAGTCGACGAAGCAGCCGATTTTGCCTGGGTCACTTCCCAGAAGCTGGTCAAAGCAGGGGGCCAAAAAGCAAATGAGGTCCTGAAGTGGTTTGCTGCCTTTCTCAAACAGATGGGCTCGGCGCCAACTATGACTCCTGCCGGCCCTCCGTATTCTTATCAGTCGGCGCCCGGAAAGCACGTGGCTCAGCTTTATTACATGCAAGACGGCCGTTTGAAAACAGTCGTTAAGCGCTGAGAGGCGACAATTCGTCGGCAAGCTTCCAGGCCTTAGCGAGCAGCCTTGCGCTCAAAACCTGGGCGATGAACCAGGTTGACGGCGTGAAAAACAAGCCGATGACCGTCAATGCCGGCAAGATGATGGACAGCCACTGCAAGCCGACGCCTATCAGCCAGGCAGTAAAGAAGTCTTTTGGTCGTAAGGCAAGCTTTCTCATTACAACGTGCACGGCAAGTGCCGCGGGAACCCGCTCTTCGCGAGCAAAGTTAATCATAAGAAGATAGGAAGTGAAGGCGATGGACACGAAAATTATGGCCAAAAAATAGATTGACGCCAGGCTGAAAGCCAGGTAGCGCGGATCTGTAGCGTTCAACATTCCCGAGATGAGCCCGAAAAGAATGAGGGTGGACGAAACAGAAAACACGACCAGGACCTGTCCTGTAACCATGGCCAGCCACGTCAAGCCTGAAATGAGGAGGTCCGGCCAATCATTCCACTGGGGAAGCGACTCCTCAGAGGCAATCTCTGACCGCGCGGCGCGCAGAATGTAACCGGTTACGATGCCCCAGATAAGCACGGAAAGCGGCAAAAGCAAAATTGTCATGCTCAAAAGAACCAGCGATGTGGCGTTGAGCATGCCGCCGACGCCTGTCTTGAACATCCACTCGGGATCTTGGAAGAAGCTTTTTACGATGGCGTCAGGATTCAGCCCGCAAGCGGGGCTTTTTGCGCTCATCCGGCGAGACCTCCCTGGCGAGCGCCGGACGCTCCGCCAGCCGATTTGTTTCCCGACAGCTTCGTGCCGGGCTCGTCAGATATGCTGCTCTCCTTGAGAAACGACAGCGCGCTTATCATTTCCAGCGCCTGATGGTCCGTCATATTGAAGGCCACAGGCGTGATCGAGACAAAATTGTTGAGCACGGCAAAAACATCACTTTTCTCCGACTCGTTCTGATCGATGGCATGACCGGTCAGCCAGTAATACACTTTACCTCTGGGGTCGATGCGTTTTTCGAAAAAATCGTTGTACAACCTGATACCGGCCTCAGTGGCGCGCACGCCTTTTATCTCGGCAAGCGGCACGTTGGGAACGTTGATATTGTAGAGGCTGCGCTCTTTGAGCGGCGCCTTTTCCATAACGGGGAGGAAACGGGAAATGATCTCGGCTGCTACGTCAAAGTGCCGCTTTTCACCCCAGAAGAGGGAGACGGCAATGGAACGC
>DATNRC010000557.1:0-7211 GCA_036703705.1 Candidatus Obscuribacterales bacterium | reverse complement strand
ATTGACAAGTATTCGCGTGAGCTCCGACCATCGCCACCAGGACAAAGATTTGCCCGAGCGCAAGCAGGCCTTTTGCCGCTGAAAAGAGGGCAAACGCTTTCGCTCAGTGCGCTTTGAATTGTCTGAAGATTGCATTCTCCGTTCTGCTTGCTTGAAGATGGTTATGCAAATACCAATGGATCAGAAAAGAGGACGACCGAAACATGAATGAGGTTCCGTAACAAGGTTCGTCGCCATTTTGGAACAGCTCCCGGCTCATCTCATGAGGCTGGTGAGCCTGGAGGCACCTTTTATCCGCATGCTCTTGACGGCCGGATGTCAGACGTTGGGCTGATTGAGCGCTCCCTGGCTTCGATACTGGTCGATTTCCAGGGTGATGGTGGGCAATTTGTCGTGGCACTTTCCTGCCAGCCGTTCAAGCCCATACCGTGCCAGTGAGCGAGCGCTGGCGAACGCTCCTTTTGAATTGCTGCTGTTAATCCAGACGATCTGGCTTCCGATTAGCTGCGGTATCAAGACTTCCTGGTGCCCGACAAAGGGCTGATCGGGGCCGAAAGTAAACGTCATCCGCGGTGGTTTGTGCAAGAGCGCAAATCCCCAGGACATCCCCTTGTACCGGATCCAACCGTCCTCGATATTGTCCACCCAAAATTCATCGAAAGCCGGCTCGTCTTGAGGCGCGTTTGCATTGATGTAACCAATTTGCCTGATAATTTCAGCCTTCAGTTCATCAAAAAAAAGATCCGCGCGCTCATCGAGGTTTAGTGGAAACATGGTCAATCCTCCTCTTGCACGCACTCTGCCCAGGCATGAAAGCCACACCGCGCTACCTGGACAATCGGTGCTAAATCGTATGGGCGATGCCTCGCTTTCCCGGATGTTGGTCCGAGCAAAATGCCAGTCGACAAGCGTGTCACCTAAAGAGGCGACAGCCTGGAAGAAAACCCGATGTCGCCTCTGAAGCCTTCTTCGCTGTCGTGTATCAGTAAACCCCCAGATGGCTCTTCCCTTTGTGCCGGACTGAGGATTGAGGATTTGGTTCCGCAAGCTGGATGCAGCTCTTATTAAAAATTCACTGCTGTGGCTGGGAATGTACGTTTTGCATGAGCATGTCTTCGCTTAACAAACATTTCCTCTCTAAGTCAATTGACGCAGTTTGTGCAATACCGCTTCTGTGAGCGGGCTGGACTTTCTTGTCGATTCATCGGTCATGACGATGATAGATTGTGAAGTCGCGCAGCACTTCCCATCCTTGAAAATGGCCTGTGCGACGGTGAAAGATGATCGACCAATAGAGATGATCTTGGATCCGACCTCTGCCACTCCTGGAAAGTTCATCTCATGAAGAAAATCAATAGTCAGCTTGGCAATGACAAATGCTTTTCCCGGACCGGCAATGCATTCATCATCGTCAAAAAGAAAGGACACTCTGCCTGACTCGAAAATGGTACAAAAGACGGCATTATTGATATGACCCTGCCGGTCCGTGTCCCCATAGCGCAGATTGATCGCGGTCCAAGTTCTATAAGCATCTTGCGCGGTATCACTCAGCTTTTCCGATCGGGTCATGACTACTTCCCCTTTGAATTTGCCGAGAGTTCTTTTGCTGCGCCACTGCCATGCCAGAGGACGAAATTCTAGCACAGGCGGCAAAAAGGGCAGTCAAATGAACAGCATAGCCTAAACGGCGGCGTACAATGTCTGTGGTCCCTCTCTTCAATTGGAGTCGTCATGGCGGACAAGCATGCCCAACAAACAAATCTGTCTCTGGCACATTCCGCATTGGACGAGAAAGATGCGGCTGATTCCGAGGCTCTTTATACTCAGCTTATTGAGCGAATCGAACATGAATACGACAACAGCCAGAAGGAAGTGGCGGCAGAACTTTCACGACTTGCTAAACAAATTGAGTCGGCAGGCTTTCCGGAAAAGGCCATGGAATTCAAGCAGCGAACTTGCGAAGTGATGTTGAAGTTGAACATGAGCCGTCGCCGCCGAGATCGCGCGCAATCTCATCCCCTGCCGCCATTTCAACAGGCAAAAGAGGAATGCTTTGTTTTTAACAGTCTTGAATATTTATATATTGGCTCGGCGGATTTTGAAAGAGACTTGCAATTCTACAAAGTTGTGCTCAAAGCCGAACAAGTATGAGTCTCTCATAAATGTGAGGCGAAAGTCGCCGCTTTGAAAATGGCGAAGGGACCGCTAGTCTTGCTCGCCAATCATCGCCCGGCGCCATCGTGCCAGCCAATTTTTGCCGTGCGCAACGCAGCGCTGGTCGCCGATCAACTTAAAGAAAGAGGCTGCGCTCTTGAAGGTCTGGTGGAGACGCCCAATGGTACGGCCTACGGTTTTTCCGACCCGAGCAAGAATACGTTTGCGATTTTAGAGAACAATCGCCCTCTGGAAAATTCATATAAGGATGAGTCGAGCCCCGCTGCCATTCGTTAAGAGCGCCTCCGCCGGCTCGTTTTACGCTTGAGTATTACGCAGCATTAAAGGAAGCTTTTGCGTGTGGAACCCCATCCATATCCCTCCGTCTGGTTTTCGGAATTGCAGGAGGGCATAACATGAACAAGCTACTGAAACGAAGCTCATCCGTTTTGGCACTGGCAACGATTGCTCTTGCTGGTCAGGCATCCCTTGCCCAAACGACAACGTCCACGGCGACGACGGTTACAGAGTCGACGTCAACAGCGCCTTCAGTAACGACGACGACGAGTGGAACGGTGCCGTTTGTGATGGTACAAGAAGGGGGCACGCCCAGCATTATTCAAGCGGAAGTAAGTGTGAAGCCGGTTCCTTACGTCACAAGAGCCGGCAGGTTGACGGCAATAACCGTCTACACGCCTGACGATCTCATCACGCGCCGGGATGACCTGCTGGCTCGCATCGCTGTCATGGAATCACGCGGACAGCTTACTTCTACACAAGCAAGCGCACTGATTGCCAGAGTAAACTCAATCGATGCCGCACGCCCGGTGCCAGTCAGAAAAGACAGCACTGCTTATTACAAGCAAGTGAAATCGCTGTATAAGGCGTTCGACAAAGTGGCAAACGATATTCGTGACATGAGCGGACATGGCGACAGGCAAGTAGCAGGCACATACAGCTACATCGTCTTCTAGATTGCCTGAAGCAAATCGTTTTGCAGCCGAGATAAAACTCGGCTGCATGATGATGCTTGCTGACGAATCATTCGTCGGCGGCGCCGGGATTGTTCGCGCACGCTCTATAAAGTGACAAGCTTCAGCGCACCTCTACATATCTTGTCCGTTTTTGATGGAAGATAGCGACGCTGCCTGGGGGTTTCAGTTCCGAATGAGCGGCTAAGTTCAATGTATTGAAACTGAGGCAAGCGCTTTGTGTCCCTTCTTTAAACGGCATCGCTATTGGGAACAACATTCTTTCTCATGCTGTCACCGAAGGCGAAAAGACCACGAACAAGGTTCTGCCTTCTCCGGCTATCCGGAGGGGTTCCGAAAAGAAAATGGGAGTCCAATTTTCTCCAGCATCAGTATTACTGGTGCTGGTTCTTTTCCTCAATTAAGATGGGAGAAAGAGACATGCGCAGTGAGTTTATTGATGATATTGCCGAAATAAGACAGAGGGCACGCAGACACATTGAGTCCGGACCCGTCACCGAGGGTTATCTTGCCGATCGCAGCGTAATACTCAACCTGCTCAACGACGCGCTTGCTACCGAGCTTGTGTGTGTGCTGCGATACAGGAGACACTATTACATGGCCCGCGGAATCAATTCGGAGGCTGTGGCAACGGAATTCCTGGAGCATGCAAATGAAGAGCAAGAACATGCAGACCGCCTGGCCCAGCGTATAGTTCAGCTCGGAGGCGAGCCCGACCTCAATCCCGATTCGCTCAGCGAACGAGCACATTCTGAATACATCGAGGGCCGAGATCTCAAAGACATGTTGCGCGAGGATCTTGTCGCTGAAAGGATCTCTATCGACACCTACCGCGCCATGATTGACTACATCGGAAATTCGGATCCTACTACTCGGCGGCTCCTCGAAGACATACTCGCAAAAGAAGAAGAGCATGCTGACGAGCTTTCCAACCTTTTAATGTGACAATGCGGCACTGTTGGCACAGCGAGAAGCGCTTTAATAGGCGCGACTGACGGGGCAGGCTACTGCCTCTTCTGACGAAGCCGCCAACCATGCGCTTTTTACAACCACTCCTGAGGAGGAACTGATGCCGGGAAAGGCCGTCTTCGTAGGCGTCATTAAGCGAGGGATGAAACCATGCCAGGCAATCGCGCCAATCTTGAGCAGCCTAACAGTTGTGTCACATTATCTCTTCCGACCCTCGGGCTGGCCTTCCTCCTTTTTGTGTTCTTAGCCCATTCTTCTCATGCCCAACCTCCTCTGCCGGGCGATCCGGCGATCAAAGTGGACGACAAAATCACGCCCGCGGAAAAACAAAGGTATGAGCAGACCGTGCAAAAGAGTGACAAAATGGTTGGTCAGCAAACAAAGGTCATCAACAAGGTTCCGGGTGTGAATGCTCAGCCGGACGATTTAAGGGAGAAAAAAAGCAAAGGACCCGGCTTGAATCCGATCGCCTGGCTGTTTAGACCTATCACTCGCCTGCAAGAACAGACTGTGCGCCTGGAACAGCAAATAATGAAATTGACCGGTCCCATTGCCGCTCTGCAGCCGGGAATGCTGAGGCTGGAAAACAGCATGACAGGAACGAATCAGCAGATGACAAAGGTCAGAGAGCAGATGGTCAGCGTCACTGACAAAATGGATGATGTAAATGCCAAGATTGGAGAGGTGCAAGTAAACATCGGCGGAGTGGAGAACAAAATGTCGGCAGTGCAGGGATCCATGGGCGGTGTGCGCAGTCAGATGGCCGCGATGCAGAAAGACATATCTGCCATGCGCGCAGAGCTCAGCTCGATGAAGAAACCTCTCACCGACTTGAAAAAGCCGATCGTAGATCTGCGCGATCCGCTGATGGAAATCAGAGAGCCCATCACCACCGTTGGTTCTCGCGTGAGCGCTCTCGATGCGCAAGTGCGCGATCTGAAGGCACTGATCAGCCTGGTGCTCACCTCTATCTTCATTGCTGCCCTATTGATCGCTGTCGGTACGCCGGTAGCGGCTATACTGATTTGGCGCAACAAGAACAAGCTGCTTCCCAAAGCCAAAGCGGAAGAAGCGCGGGTGGAGCATGACATGGAGAGGGCAGGCCGTTTGATGGATCGGCAGATGCGCCGCTGAAGCTGTCGCGCCATAAGCTGTCTCTCTTGTGAAATTGGCCCCGGTGGACGTCTTGGAGAAGACAAGTCAAGCCGGGTCAATGCCCGGCATCTTCTCTGGTGTCACCTGTTTGAGGCTTTTGCGTCACCATTCGGATTCGCCGTCTGCCCCGTAATCAGAAAGCGGAGGAGCCTCATGAGGAGGCTCAATGTCGTATTCGACGGACTCCGGTGCGGATGGCGCAACAGTGTCATGTGGCGGCGACTGCACTTTATGCGGTGCAATTTGAGGCTGCTGTGCGCTGGCTTTTCGTGCCGCGTCGACTCGCTCGCCCCCCTCATCTTCCGTATGTGCGGCGCCAACTGGCGGTTTTTGATCCCAGACATATTTCTTTTCGTTGGCAGATGGCGCAGCTTGACCAAAAATTCCATATGAGTCGCCGAAAAGCACCGGATTCCCGACTCGTGCGGCTTGCTCGATGATCATCGGCTTTTCCGGTGCCGCGAAGGCCAAACCCTTTGGCGGAACATGAGTTTGGTAGTAGGCTTGCATGTAATCATGCCAGACAGCCGCCATCACTGCACCGCCTGTGACGGCACGTCCTTTTACCGATTTGTTTTGATCGTTGCCTGCCCAAACTGTTGTGATTGTATCGGGAGTAAAGCCGATAAACCAGATGTCTTTCGATTGATCCGCGGTGCCGGTTTTGCCGGCGACGGCCAGCCCGGGAAGCTTGGCACGCGTTCCTGTGCCATAGGCAACGACGTCCTGCATCATATCCACCAATTGAGCGACTGGATTTGCATGCAGAGCCCGGTGCGGTGTCGGCACGTAATCCCTGACGTCCTTAGCGTCTTCGGATTCGATGCGCCTTACAAACTGCGGCTTCATGTAGATGCCGCCGCGCGCCAGGGTTGCGTATGCCGTGGTCATCTCCAGGGGAGAGACGGCACAGTAGCCGAGGGCCAGGGACGGGTATGGCTCAAGAGGTGACTCTATGCCTGCGGCTCGAGCTATCTTTATGATGCGGTCCAATCCCACGTTTTGCGCAATCCTGACCGAGCAGACGTTTCTCGACAGGGCAAGCGCCTTGCGAGCCGGCATTGTGCCTTTGAATTCATTGTCGAAATTCTTCGGTGCGTAAGGCGGTGACCCTTTGATATGGATGACAATTGGAGCGTCGGCGACGGGAGTGTCGGGTTGAATCGCGCCGTAGGTCAGCGCGGCGAGATAGACGAAGGGTTTGAAGGCAGATCCGGCTGTATGCGGGAATATGGCACGGTTCCACTGGCTGTGTTCGAACGAACCTTTGCCGCCGACAAGAGCAATAACGGCAGCGTCATTCAAGCTCATTGAGACGAGCGCCCCTTGATCCACTCCTTTTGGTGCATTTTTGAGGCGCTCGTTTAAAACGCGTTCCGCTTTGCGTTGCGCATCGACGTCGAGGTTTGTATAGACACGCCATCCAGACTTCCAGAGGTTTTCGTCCCCCAGCTCACTTCTTAAGACTGCCAGTACTTGCTCGATGTAATATGGGTACCGCAGGCGGTGCGGACCTTGTTCAAAAACGAGCGGCGTCGCCCGAGCTTTGTCTGCTTGCTGCGGGCTAACCATTCCGTACTCTCTCATTTTTTCAATGACCACTTGCTGGCGCTCAATTGCGGCCCGCCGATTTTGAGGAGCGCCGAGGATGGAAGGCGCTTTGAGAAGCCCGGCAAGAAACGCGCTCTCTCCAATATTCAACTGACTGGCATGTTTGTTGAAGTAGCGCTGTGCCGCTCTCTCAATGCCGTAAGCGCCGGCGCCATAATAGACCTCGTTAAGATAGGCCTCGAGGATTTTCTCTTTTGTGTAGCGGTGCTCGATGTCCCAGGCCAGAATCGCCTCCTTGATTTTTCTTGCCAGGCTTATCTCGGTTCGGTCCAAAAACATACTGCCCGCTAATTGTTGGGTGATGGTCGATCCGCCCTCGACGACGTGTCC